>JANRLV010000106.1:0-4744 GCA_033762195.1 Chitinophagaceae bacterium
GTTACCCGGCCTTTTTCCACCGCACCGAGCAGGGAGTCCTGCTGGGCTTTATTAAACCGGTGAATTTCATCAATAAACAACACCGTTCCGGGCCGGCCTTCGGCAAATTGCAGCACCTCCCGGATCTCCTTTACCCCGCTGCTGATGGCACTGAGCTGGCGAAAGGGCTTCTCGGCCTGCCGGGCAATGATCTGGGCAAGGGTAGTTTTGCCAACCCCTGGCGGCCCCCAGAAAATCATGGAGGGGATACGCTGGCGGCGCAGGCTGGTGAGAAAGGGGCTATCGGGGAAAAGCAGGTGTTTTTGCCCGATAATATCCTCAATGGTATGCGGGCGCATCCGCTCAGGCAGCGGGGGCACAAGCGCTTCACGGGCGGAGGAGGAGTCGAATAGGTCCATGTTTGGATATACCTGTTTGCAAGGTACCCATTTTTCATGGTGGAAATGCCCTTTAAGGTCTTATTATCAAGGTTGACGGGGTATGATTGAGCCATACACTTCGGGTTTCCACCAATTTTTTCCAACTTTCGAGGCTGATAATGAGTAGGTCCTGATTGGACAGGAACTCTTTTTCAAACTTTCTGTCGGTGAGAAAGGCAATATGATTTGGAGCGTTCTGCTCCATCAGGCGAATGATTTCTTTTATTTCGGTATGATTGCGCAGCGTACCATTCGGATCAAGAAAAGAAACCTGGGCTCCTGCGTTGCGAATAAGCTTTTGCGCGTAGGCAATAAGAAATGAGTCAGCATCAGAGAATAATGGTACGACCACCTTGTTGGCCTGGTTAAAGGATTTGTCAATGAAGATACCTACAGACGAATCCGATTTGGCCAGAAGCGCGAGAGTAGATTCGTCGAACAGGTCTGTATCAAACAGTTTTTCTTTACCAGTAAATTTGTTGATTAGCCTGTCAGGATTGATCATTCTGGTGGTAAAACCCAGTACCATTCCTAAAACACTGCCCTCGAAAATGGATTGTTCTAATCCAACTAAAAGCAGATCGTACTTCCCTTTGTTGGATACTTCTGCAACCTCATTCTCAACATCGTTGGACACCTTAAACAAGGTGGTCACCTTCTGATTTAACCGCCTTGATTCCTCAATAGCTGCGGAAAAAGCAACCTGCTCATAGTCATTCACAGCATATGCGTGTAACTCACTGCTTGGCGAAATATGAAGCATGGTAAGGTTTGCATTGCCATTTAATTTATGAATAAAAGCCGATGCGAGCCTTAAAAGGCTAGGTGCCTGATCCTTTGAATCGAAGGGCACCAATATTTTATAGTGCGGGTTGATGCTTCCTTCCCCTGCAGCTTCAGGATTTGACGACTTAAACAACCATCCAATCAGGTCCAAAGCGGGTCCTGTCATCGTTGTTGTGACCAGCGCCATGATTACCATGATGGCAAAAATTTCGGGGGTGAGCACACCAAGGTCAAATCCAATGTTGAGAACAACCAGCTCCATCAGCCCCCGCGTATTCATCAGTGCTCCTATGGTCAGACTGTCTTTCCATGATTGGCCCACGATTCTGGCTGCAAGGGCACTACCTGCAAACTTGCCCACGACTGCGGTGAGGATGACGAGCGCAGCGGTTTTCCAAAGCGATGGTTCATTTAATAACCCAATCTCCGTTCTTAATCCGGTGAATACAAAAAACAGGGGCAACAGAAGCACAAGGGCAACGTCTTCAATTTTGGAAATAAAGAGATGCCTGATTTTGGGTTGATCTGGCATAATTGCTCCGGCCATAAATGCCCCAAACAAGGCGTGTATGCCGATTATTTCGGTTAGGTAGGACGAAACCAGAAGAATAAGGAAGAAAATTCCAACCACCGGACGGGAAAGATTATCTTTTTTTGCGTTTAGTTCGCCGATTCTTTTCAGAAAGGGACTTACTACCTTAAGCATCATCCACACATAAGCTGCCGAAACCACCATCATGTAGATGGCACTCCCGAATGAACCGGCCTTTACCACAGCAATTACCGCCGCCAGCAAGCACCATGCGGTAATGTCATCGGCTGCGGCGCAGGTGATAACCACCGTACCCAGTCGCGTTTTATGTATGCCCCTTTCCTGAATGATCCGGGCAAGGACAGGGAATGCGGTGATACTCATGGCAATGCCTAAAAAGAGCCCGAAAGCAAGAAATGGTACACCTTGAGGGGCAAACTGGGCATAGATAAAATAGGCCAGTCCCAGACCTAGCGCGAAAGGAAGAATAATACTCGCATGGCTTATGATAACAGCCTCGTCGGCTTTTTTCTTCAAAACCTTAAGGTCTAATTCCATGCCGATTACAAACATGAACAATATCAAGCCGATCTGACTTAAAAACTGGAGGTTGCCCAAAGACTGTAGCGGGAAGAGCGCCTCCGAAAACTGGGGAAAATACATTCCAAGCAGAGATGGGCCTAAGGCGATACCTGCTGCAATTTCGCCTACCACAGTAGGCTGACCTACTTTGCGGCAAACCCAGCCAAACATTCTCGCTACAAGGATAATGGTCACAATCTGGGCTAAAAGTATGGCCAGCGGATGGCCCAGATTATCCAAAATGCTTTCTGAAAATTGGGCTAGTTGGGATAAATCCGATGTTCTTACAGCTATCTGTCTTCCAATTTCCAGGTTCTTCCCTATTCGTACCATCCAAACGATGAACGCGCTGAACCCAATTAGGGTGCTCAAATAAAAAATCAGATTTTTATACCGCCTAATTTGAACCTTGGTTTAGGTGTTGCTCCAACACGTGCTGACATGCTCCGTGTTTTAGCAAAAATCAACATACATGACCATTTGAATTTGGTCAGGGTCAAATAGTTCCGGCTTTCTGTAGTAAGGTGGATAAATTATGTAATGAAATCAGTTTGAGACCTTTTGCAGAAATTCCTTTCTGAAAAGATCGCTTAGCCTAAGGGTAATGGGCCTGTTAGGCGTCTCCATTATGGTGGTAGCTATTTCATCCTGAACGAAGAAGCGCACTACGTGAAGGTGAATCATTTCCTGCTTGTTTATTTGGCAAAACAGGTGGTCGGGGAGATCCTGCTTTAGCTTTGAGAAAGAAATATTTTTTATAGTAAGCTTTGAACCATCCTTAAGCCAAACGATTTTATCCCGACTTTCATCAGGAGAAATCTGAATCATCAGAATCTGATCAAAAAACACGATTGCTTTTCCCTTGTTAGAATTTACCTGGAAAAATGACCTGGGTTGTTGCTGCCCAACCCAGGTCTGTACTTTACGAACAGCCTGTATCAGCCGATCTTTTTTTAAAGGCTTAACCAGGTAATCAATCGCATTGAGCTCAAATGCAGTGGCCGCGTATTCTTTATATGCGGTGGTGAAAATGATTGGTTTGCCCGACAAAAGGCCTGCAACGCTTAGACCATCCATACCTGGCATCTCAATATCGAGGATGCAGAGATCAAAATCCAGTTCTGGAAGTTCAGACAAAAAAACTGACGACTGATTGAAAGCCTTTACTACCTCTAAGCCAGGAACTTGCTCACACAGCATTTTCAGGTACGTAAGCCCCGGTATTTCATCATCCAGCAGTAAGCACCTTAGTTTTGTAGTCAAGAAGATAGATTTTTAGATGGGAAATATAAACATCCTCCTTGACAAACCTCTCCAGGGTGTAGAAGTTTTTGTAAATGATCTTAAGTCGTTGGTTCAAGGTTTCGGTTCCTAATCCGCTTCGCTCTTTTACCATCGGCGATTTTGCAGATACCTTATTAGATACTGTGATCGAAAAGGTGTTGTCACGAAACTCAAACACGATAGATATAAATGCGTCGGGGCTTTGGATATCTGCATGCTTAAACGCATTCTCTATCAGATCAATAGAGACCAGGGGCGCAAGCAGATTTTGGTTATATAATGGCTCATTTGATCCTATCCGAGTTTTAACATTAAGATTAAATAAAGGACTTATTTTTATTTTATTTATTTCTATAAAATTCATAGCAAAGTCTATTTCTTCTGCAGGTGTAACCATTCGTTTTCTACTTTCATACAAAACGTAATCCAGCACGGATGCAACTTTATCAAGGGCAAAATAGGTTTGGTAAGCATGGGACTGAATAGAGTTCAAAATATTTTTGAACAAATGAGGGTTTAGCCTTGCCTCCAAAGATTCAAGGTGAAAAAGATCCGCTCGGGACTCAATTAGTTTCAATTTTTCAGATAGAGCTATTTTTTGGGTCAGTTCTCTCCTCCACTTGGTAAAAAAGTAAATTGCTATCGGAGTAGGTATGCTCAAACCTATTGCAATACATAGTAGATAACTAGCGAGTGGTGTTTCCATAAGTCTCATAGAATCAAAGAATCAAACCCGAAAATGAAAGAACTCGGATCCGAAAGTCAAATTTTCAGGTCAGACAAGCGCCACATGGCAAGCGACTTGTCCCGGAACAACCCGTCGCCTTCGGTGCATTTCTCCTCAAAAATCACCACTGGCTTTGGAAAATGAAAGGGCGCCTGCCCGAAGTTCAGGGGCCGCCATCCGCCGGTTGGGATATCGGCGTTTACCTCCTGACCCGTGAAGGTGGTGGTCATGAGGTAGGCTGATTTACTGGCCCGAAGGTTTTTGAGGGATGCGAAAATGTCTTTGAAAGAAAAATGCACCAGGCAATCGCGGCAGAATACAAGGTCAAAAGCACCCGGAACCTGCTGGATCAGGTCGTGGTGGATAAAATGCCGGTGGCCATTGCCAAACCGGGCCTGATTGGCTTGCACCAGC
>JANRLV010000107.1:0-2276 GCA_033762195.1 Chitinophagaceae bacterium
GCCACCGAAGCGCTTGAGCATTTATTGCATGAAAAAAATATTCGTATTGAAAGCGACTTTGCGATAGAGCAGGTGGACAATGAGAACAAAACGATCGTGGACTATGGAGGGCGGGAGATTCCCTTTGATATACTGGTTACCGTACCCACCAATAAAGGAGATGAAGTGATGGCGCGTTCGGGAATGGGCGACGATCTGAATTACGTTCCTACGAACAAAGCGACACTGCAATCCAAAGAATATGAGAATATTTTTGTGTTGGGTGATGCCAGTAATATTCCTGCATCAAAGGCAGGATCCGTGGCCCATTTTGAGGCAGAGATCCTGACTGAAAATATCATGAGGTTCACCCGAAATGAACCTTTGAAAGAAGAATTCGATGGGCATGCCAACTGTTTTATTGAAACGGGGGGTGGCAAGGCTCTGCTGATCGACTTCAACTATACACATGAGCCGGTGGAAGGAACCTTTCCCTTCCCGGGTGTCGGGCCTCTTCGCTTGCTGAAAGAAAGCCGGATGAACCACATGGGTAAGCTGGCATTCCGCTGGATCTACTGGAATGTTCTTCTCAAAGGCACCCATATTCCTTTCGTGTCTCCAACCATGTCGGAGGCCGGCAAACATTATGAATAATATTTCTTAACGCAAATAAACCAAAATATGGAAAGAGTAATAGCTGGCAAAACCATTGCCGTAAATGAAGAAGGATACATGACCGATTTTAAACAATGGGATCAAAGTGTTGCTGAAGTACTGGCCACCGAAGCTGAAATTTCATTAACACCCCGCCATTGGGAGGTCCTCGGGTATCTGCAAAATGAGTTTAAGAACGAAGTGCCATTGAGTATCCGCAAGATCGGGAAGAGTGGCGTTGTGGACATCAAAGAATTCTACCAGCTTTTTCCCAAAGCGCCTTTGAAAACCGCGACCAAGATCGCCGGTATTCCCAAACCCGCCAGTTGTATTTAACCTAAAAAACTGAAGTCATGAGCGAAGCAAACGGATCGATCAATAAAATGATGATCATCCTTTCCAAAGGAACCCTCGAAAACGTCTATGCAGCTTTTGTATTGGCCAATGGCGCCCGGATGGAAGGAATTGAGGCCGAGATATTTTTTACCTTCTTTGGGCTGGAAGCCGTGCACAAGAAAAAACTGGGTCATCTTCATGTGGCCACAGTTGGTAATCCGGCCATGCATATTCCCACCATGCTGGGCGGACTTCCCGGTATGGAAGCCCTGGCTACTTCCATGATGAAGAAAGAAATGGAAAAGATCGATATGCCCGGAGTGGAGGAATTTTTGGATATTCTGACGGCCTCCGGGGTTCGGATGTGGGCCTGCAAACTGGCCGTGGATATGTTCCACTATAAAAAAGAAGACCTTTTTGAAGGGGTGGAAGAGATCATTACCGTAGGGGATTTCTACAAGAGAAGTGAAGGCGTAGGAACCCATATGTTATTCATTTGATCGGTATTTAAAGATTATTTTGTAGATTAGATAAGTATTGAAACCTTTGTAAAGGTTAGCCTCTGCTTAAGTAGTGCCTCGTCAACATTTTTCAAAAAAACAGGGGTATCTATTTATATGCAAGAAACCATGACTCAGGCCATAACGATTCTAATTGCCGACGATCACAAACTGATCCGGGAAACCTGGATCTTTCTCCTCAATTCAGATCCCCGATTTCAGGTTATTGCAGATACCGGAAATCCGGACGAAGTTGCGCGGCTTGTGCTGACCCATGAGCCGGATGTGGTTTTGCTTGATATTAATATGGGCCCTGTTGACGGATTTGAAGTGGCCCGGCAGATCCAGGAAATTCGCCCCGAAACCCAGATCATTGCGATCACGATGTTTTCCCAACCTGCCATCGCGAAAAAGATGATGAAAACTGGCGCTTCAGCCTATGTAACCAAGCAATCCGGTAAGGATGAAATGATACGAGCCATTCTTGAAGTCATGGAAGGCCATAAGTATGTTTGCGATGAGATCCGGAATTTATTGGCCGAGCAGATGATGACCGAAAAGGCAGCTCCTTCTTTCAACGACCTTTCCCAGCGTGAACTGGAAATCGTTTCTTATATCAAAAAAGGACTTTCTTCAAAAGAAATTGGCATCAAACTCAATATCGCTACCAAAACCATCGAGGTTCACCGGTATAATATCCTTAAAAAATTACGTCTGAAAAACACCGCCGAGTTGATTAATGTGGCAATGCAGGCAGGGCTTTAGCGGGTGTTGGATGTTAGATGTTAGATGTTGGATGTTGGTCCG
>JANRLV010000108.1:0-16083 GCA_033762195.1 Chitinophagaceae bacterium
GTCATCCGTCATCCGTCATCCAACATCCAACCCCCAATCTCCACCATAAAAAATCACTAATTTCGCGCCATGCAAAAAGGACCTGTTTCTAACTTTATTCAACACCACTACCGCCACTTCAACGCCGCCGCCCTGATGGACGCGGCAAAAGGCTACGAACAGCACTTGCTCGAAGGCGGTAAAATGATGGTGACCCTCGCCGGAGCCATGAGCACCGCCGAACTGGGTATCTCCCTGGCCGAAATGATCCGGCAGGGAAAAGTAGATATCATTAGCTGTACCGGTGCCAACCTTGAAGAAGATGTAATGAACCTGGTGGCCCACTCGCACTACAAACGCGTACCTAACTACCGCGACCTTACGCCCCAGGACGAATGGGACCTGTTGGAAAATCACTATAACCGGGTCACCGATACCTGTATCCCCGAGGAAGAAGCTTTTCGCCGGCTGCAAAAGCACTTGTTCCAGCAATGGAAAGACGCGGAAGCCAAGGGCGAACGCTATTTCCCCCATGAGTTTTTATACAAGACCGTCCTGAGCGGCGACCTGAAACAATACTACGAGATCGACCCCAAGGATAGCTGGATCGTGGCGGCCGCCGAAAAGAACATCCCCATCGTTGTACCCGGATGGGAGGACAGCACCACCGGAAATATCTTCGCCAGTTATGTCATCAAAGGTGAATTGAAAGCCAGTACGGTAAAAAGCGGTATTGAATATATGGTTTGGCTGGCTGACTGGTACCGCCAGAACTCCGGAGGCAAAGGCGTAGGTTTCTTCCAGATCGGAGGGGGCATTGCCGGCGACTTCCCCATTTGTGTGGTACCCATGATGTACCAGGACCTGGAATGGCATGATGTGCCTTTCTGGAGTTATTTCTGTCAAATCAGCGATTCCACCACCTCCTTTGGCTCCTATTCCGGGGCCGTGCCCAACGAAAAGATCACCTGGGGCAAATTGGATATCAATACCCCCAAGTTCATCATCGAAAGTGACGCTACCATTGTAGCCCCCCTCATATTCGCCTGGATATTAGGCTGGTAAAATGAAATAAAAAATCCCCTCGCTGTTGCGGGGGGATTTTACTTTATGCTGAAAGGTAGGGATTAGGGCTGGTTATTATTCCTATACGAGTTTTTGGACTGTTTGGTTTGCTGAAGGTTTAATTTGTTTCGTTTTTACCGAGGAGAACATGATTCACCGCAGAGAACAAGAGAACGCGGAGTTACGCAGAGAATTTACCGCTAAGTCGCTAAGGCCGAAGCCTCGGGCGCAAAAGGTTCGCAAAGAGCTAAAAGCTAATGGCTAAAAACTTTCTCTGCGTAACTCCGCGTTCTCTTGTTCTCTGCGGTGAATCACGTTCTGAGCGGTGAAAGTGAAAAAAAAGAAACCCCGGTATAATCCCGGGGCCTCATAACCACACACCAAAAACTGCTTATACTTAGGCTTTTCTTTTCTTTTCGTACACTGTCCAATTGTCACCATTCGATTTCAGTACAGTGATAAAATCAGCGCTCTCCAAAGTGAGGTAGTAGTTGTTACCTTCTTCGTTGCTCAATTCAAAAAGATCAGTTACCCAATGATCGTTGGAAAAAGTTTTTTGAATTGTGCTCATCAGGTGAAGAGGCAATTGCTGGGTAGTGAGGTTACGGCTCATACCAAGGTATTGTCCTTCGAGAGAATAATAAGCGTAAATACGCTGACCATTCAGGCTGAAAGCGGCTTTGTAATAACGCGAGGACACGGTCCAGTTCACTTCTTTGGCACTGGCAAATTCGCTTTTAAAAGCGGTGAGGACCTGGGGAGAAACGGCTTCTTCTCCGGCAAATACGCTGGAAATTCCCATTGTAAACATTAACACCAGTGCGAGGATTGTCTTTTTCATCTTTCTTTTTTTTATGAGTTGGTTATTTTATTTTTTGTCTGTTTGCTATGTTTGACGCTACAAAGATGACTTATGTTACAGCCCAAGTCAAGCAAATAGTGACCAAAGGGCATGGATGTTAAAGGCCATTGGCTTTCACTAACTTTGGTTAACAATGCATCCTTTTTAAAAACCATTCGCCCGTGTTAAAGACCATTGGTCATGGGAGTACTACTTTGTGGGTATTTGTGAAAGTTTTTATAATGGAGGGAAGGATGTTGGATGGAGGATGACGGATGACAGATGACCGAGGTAAAAGGGATAAATATTGGACTTCCGACTCTGTCATCTGTCATCCGTCATCTGTCATCTGATTTCTGTCATCCAACCCGGGTAAAAACAAAAAAATGAACTACCTCGCTCACGCCTACCTCTCCTTCTCTCACCCCGGTATTCTCGTGGGCAATATGATCAGTGATTTTGTCAAAGGCAAACAAAAATTCGCCTATTCCCTTGATATCCAGAAAGGTATCGCACTTCACCGGGCCATTGACCAGTTTACTGACCAACACCCCGCCACCAAAGAGGCCAAGGAGGTTTTTCGGCCTGCCTACCGGCTTTACAGCGGCGCCTTTGTGGATGTGGTCTATGATCATTTCTTAGCCCTTGATACACAGGTCTTTCCGCAAGACGGGCACCTGATGGAATTTTCCCAACAGGTGTATGAGCATTTGGATATCAATCGTTTACACCTTCCTGAGCCCTTTGGTCATTTCTTCCCTTATATGCGGGAGCAGAACTGGCTATATAATTATAAGCACCCCTGGGGAATCGGGAACAGTTTTGCAGGTCTGGCCCGTAGGGCTACATATATAAATGAAAGTAATACGGCCTTTCAGGCTTTTACAACACATTATGACTACCTAAAAAACTGCTATACAACCTTTTTCCCGGAACTCTTGTCATTTGCGGAGGAAGAATATAAGAATCTGAATATATAAATACAGAGGCACGGAGTCAATTCAATTCAAATTCTCTGTGTCTCTGCGCCTCTGTGGTTAAATTTGCCAATAATGTATAAGTAATTATGATAAGAAAGTCTATTCTATTTGCCCTTTGTTCATTTGGTTTTTTGTGTTTAAATGCCCAAACAGCCAACGTCCCGGAAACCGATAAGTCGCCCATGGACATGTGCTACTACCCCGACAACTACCCCGTGCTCAAGATCCAGAACAAGACCAAAGACGCCCTCATGGCCCGGGCCATTTACAGCCGGCCACAACGAAATGGACGGAAAGTGTTCGGTGAATTGCTTGAATACGGCAAACTCTGGCGCCTCGGGGCCAATGAAGCCACCGAAGTAGAATTTTACAAGGATACCCGGATCAATGGTAAAAAAGTCCCCAAAGGACGCTATACCCTTTACGCCATCCCCTACGAAAATCAATGGACCGTCATTGTTAATAAGGACACCGATACCTGGGGTGCTTTTAAATATGATAGCAAAAAGGACGTGGTGCGAATGGATGTACCCGTAAAAAAACTGACTGAAGCCGTTGAATTTTTCTCCATGTCATTCGAAAAAACAACAACCGGATGTCAAATGAATATCGCCTGGGATGATGTAATGGTATCTCTGCCGATTTCTATGTAATTTTCAAGCATGAATCTTCTTCGTTCTGCCAACGTTCTGCTCCTGGTAGGGATACTGGGATTTACTGCCTGCAACAACAAACCTGTTCCTGCCGGAACAGACAATGCGGATAAACCGGCACAGGTACCGCAGGTAGCCGCCAATCCCAACGGACTGATCGACCAATCACCCATGGATATCATTTACTACCCCATTGAATATCCTAAACTCAAGATGAGCGGAGAAACCAGTGCGCCTCCTGCCATGCGCGTTATGTATAGCCGTCCGCAGAAAAAAGGCCGGGATATCTTTGGCAACCTGCAGAAATATGGCCAACCCTGGCGTTTAGGGGCAAATGAAGCCACTGAGATCGAATTTTTTAAAAACGTCACCATCCAGGGAAAGCCTGTTAGTGCCGGTCGATATGTGATCTATTGTATCCCCGAACCGAAAGAATGGAATATTGTACTCAACTCGCATTTGTTTAGTTGGGGTTTGCATTTTGACAGCACCAAGGATATTCAACATTTCAAGATACCCGTGGAGTCAACCAAAGGGCCTGTTGAATATTTCACCATGACCTTCCTGGATCGGGATAAGGGGGCAAGTTTGGTGATGGCGTGGGATACCGTGATGGCAAAATTGCCTATTGAGTTTTAGGTGGAGTTCTCTGCGGTGAAAAAAAATAAAATTCCCAAAATCCTGGTCCAATGTGTGGTATAGCAGGCATACTCTCCCCCTCTTCACCTGTCTTCCACGACCGGCTAAAGTCGATGACCCAATCTCTCGCCCATCGCGGACCCAACGGCGAAGGACACTGGATAAATAACAAAGGAAATATCGGACTTGGTCACCGCCGCCTCTCCATCCTCGATCTCTCCGATGCGGGACAACAACCGATGCGCTGCCTTGATCGATACTATATCACCCACAACGGCGAAATTTATAATTACATAGAATTAAGAGAGGAGTTAAAAAAGAAAGGATATGTCTTTCACACAGGTACAGATACCGAAGTGATCGCTGCGGCATATGACCATTTTGGAGAAGATTGCCTCGATCATTTCAATGGCATGTTTGCCTTTGCACTTTGGGATGATAAAGAGCAGCGCCTATTCGCCGCACGTGACCGGTTTGGTGAAAAACCATTTTTCTTTATTCATACCTCCGATGAATTCCTCTTTGCCAGTGAAATCAAGGCCTTTTGGGCCGCAGGCATGGATAAAAAGGTCAACCGCCGGCTTTTATTCAATTACCTTACTATTGGATATGTAGAAAATCCCACCAGGCCCGAAGAAACTTTTTTTGAATCGGTCCGCAAGTTACCCGCCGCGCATTACCTGACTTATACGCCTGCAACAGGTCAACTCCATATTGAACAATATTGGCAATTGGAGATTCAGGACCCCCTGGCAAATATCTCACCACAGGAGGCCGGTGAACAGTTTATCGATCTTTTAAATACCGCTGTCCGGCTCCGGTTGCGGAGTGATGTAGCAGTTGGTACCAGTCTGAGTGGGGGATTAGACAGCTCTTCCATCATTGCGCTTCTGTCAGCCCAAACTCAATCGCCAAAAACGTTTCAATCCTTTTCCGCGGTCTTTCCGGGATTTGAAAAGAACGAAGCGCCCTTTATTGATGAGGTCTGTGCCCATTTTGACTGGCCCAATACCAAATCGTCCTTTGGAGAGGATTCGATCGCTGCTCTAATTGAAAAAGTATCCCGGCATTTGGATGAACCTTTTGGCAGTGCCAGTAACCTGGCACAATATGTTGTTTATGCCTCGGCTCGCCAAAAAGGGGTTTCGGTTTTGTTGGATGGCCAGGGTGCGGATGAAGTGCTGGCTGGTTATAGCAAATACTACAAATGGTATTGGCAGGAACTATTCCGCCATCGGAAACTGATGGTGAGCGGTGAATTAAAAGCAGCCCGGGCCCTTGGCAATACCGAACCCTTTCGATTCAATAATATCATTGCGGCCCTTTTCCCCGAACTGGCATCCGTGGTATTGGAGCAACAGTATTTATTAAAAGCCGTAAAAAATCCTGCCCTTAACCCGGGTTTTACCCGCCAACAAAGTAGGGACGCCTACCTGGGTAAACCCGCTATTTCCACGCTCAACGATGCCTTATATTATAATACCACCATACATGGACTGGAGGAGCTACTCCGCTATGCCGACAGAAACAGCATGGCCCATGGCGTGGAAGTGCGGTTACCCTATCTCGACCACCACCTTGTGGAGTTTCTCTTTACCCTCCCCGGTAACCTGAAGATCCGGAATGGCTATACCAAATGGTTACTCCGCGATGCCATGAAAGATCGCCTGCCATCTTCCATTACCTGGCGCACTGATAAGGTCGGCTTTGAACCCCCGCAAATAAAATGGATGGCATTACCCGCTGTTCAGGCCCTTATTCAACAATCCAAACAAAAACTGGTAAACGAAGAGATACTGAATGAATCGGTACTAAAAGAAAAACCCCAACCGCATAGTGCATATGCGGCTGAGGCGTATGATTGGAGGTACCTGGCGGCTGGTTTTTTGTATTGAGGTTGGATGTCGGATGACAGATGACGGATGACAGATGACAGAGGGGTGCTGTGCAAGACCTCTGTCATTTGTCATCCGTCATCTATCATCCGACATCAGTCATCCTTCAAACACCCTACGCTTTTTTGAATTTCTTCTCCACCCGCATAGACCCATTACTATCCGACACCACCACCATCCAGTTTTCCTTATCCTCCAGGGTAATATGGTACTGGGTACCTTCTTCATTACTTGTTTCGGTCACTCCGAACACCCATTTATCGGTATACTTCCGGTTGAGTTTCCCCAGAATCATCGCCGGCAGGTGTTTGCCTTTGTAGTACCGTATGGTAGAAAGGATATTTGCTTCCTCGTCGTACGTGATACGGGTATCGATCTCGTTTCGCACAAACCGTACCGTGTATTGATCCCCATCCTGAAACCACTCCTCATTCTTTACATCGGCAAAGGTCTCTTTGAATGTTTTCAACACTTTTTCATTCACTGCTGTATCGGCGGCAAAGGCGACCGAGAGGACCAGCGAGCAGGCAACCGCAACAAGTAACTTTTTCATGGTTTATCGTTTACGTGAAAAATAAATTTCAAGCAAGATAGTTCCGGCTCCAGGGCATTAAAAGAGAAATAGCGATGATTGGCAATTTGAATTATTGCGTTTCAACATGAAATAAATCTTAATAGTGACCAAAGACCGCATTTTTGATGTTGAAAGGAATAATATGATGTGTGAAACATGAGTTTTCTATTTCACAGGCGAGCGTTAAGTAGGTGTTAAAGAGTTATAGTCAGGGATGAGTGGCGTTCTCATGTTCTCTGCGGTGAATCATCTTCTCTTCGGTGAGCCTTAAATCTCATAAATTTGCCACATGAAAAAGAACACCCGCTTCATCCACGCCGGCATGGAACCCGACCCCTCTACCGGGGCCATCATGACCCCGATATACCAAACCTCCACCTACGTACAGGAAGCCCCGGCCACCCATAAAGGCTATGAGTACGCCCGCAGCCAGAACCCTACGCGAACAGCGCTGGAGAAAGCCCTGGCGGAAATAGAAAATGGCAAATTTGGTTTGGCCTTTAGCAGTGGGGTAGCCGCCACCGATGCGGTCATCAAACTCCTGGAACCCGGCGATGAAGTGGTTTGTGGAAATGATATGTATGGCGGAACCTACCGGCTCTTTACCAAGGTGTTTGAAAAATTTGGGATCAAATTTGAATACACCGATACCACCAACAGTAATAATGTAGCTGCCGCCATTTCACCAAAAACAAAACTCATCTGGCTGGAAACCCCCACCAACCCGTTGATGAATGTATCGGATATCGCTGCCATCGCTACTATCGCTAAAAAGGCCGGTGCCCTGCTTTGCGTAGATAATACGTTTGCCTCGCCCTGTTTGCAAAACCCACTCGACCTGGGAGCTGATATTGTGATGCATTCCGCTACCAAGTACCTGAGTGGCCACAGCGATGTGATTCAGGGTGCCCTGGTGATGAATGACCCCGCGCTTCGTGAAAAATTATATTTTATTCAAAAAAGTTGTGGCGCTGTACCAGGTCCCATGGATTGTTTCCTCGTATTACGCGGTATCAAGACCCTGGGTGTACGCATGAAGGCCCACTGCGAAAATGGACGCGCCGTTGCGCATTTTCTGCGCCAGCACCCGGCCGTCGCCAAAGTATATTGGCCCGGTTTTGAAGACCATCCCCAACATGCCATTGCCAAAAAACAAATGAGTGATTTTGGTGGTATGATCTCCTTTGAGCTCAAAAATCAAAGCGTGGAGGAAGCCAAACGGGTACTTTCCTCTACCCACCTCTTCTCCCTGGCGGAAAGCCTGGGTGGGGTTGAATCACTGATCAACCATCCCGCCTCCATGACCCATGCCTCCATACCCAGAGAAGAAAGGATCAAAAATGGATTGAATGATGGCTTGATCAGGTTGAGTGTGGGGATTGAAGATGCGGAGGATTTGATAGAAGATTTGCGTGCAGCAATTGGATAGTGATTCACCACAGAGAACATGATTCACCGCAGAGAACAAGAGAACGCAGAGTTACGCAGAGTAGGCTATTAGCTTTTAGCAATTAGCTCTTGGCAATCCCCTTTTTAAATAGTTGCATAAGTGACAAAATCTCTGCGTAACTCCGCGTTCTCTTGTTCTCTGCGGTGAATCATTTTCTCTGCGGTGAATCATTGTTTTCCCCGGGTTAAACCACACAGATGACACCAAAGACCTTCCTCGACAAACAATACCTCCACTTCAACCAACCATCCTTTATCCCCACTGACCCGATAAGTGTACCCCATCGGTTTTCTAGAAAGCAGGACATTGAGATCGCCGGTTTATTCGCTGCCATCTTTGCCTGGGGCAACCGTACCACGATCATCGCAAAAGCCAATGAATTAATGGACAAAATGGGTAACCAACCCCATGCATTCATCCTGCACCATTCCGAAAATGACCTGCGGTCCCTGCTTGATTTCAAGCACCGCACCTTCAATGCCACCGACCTGCTCTACTTTATTGCCTTTCTCCATCATCATTATACCCACTACTCCTCTCTCGAAGATGCCTTTCAACCAGCTTTGTTAAATAACGAACCTACGATCGAGAAAGGACTGGATGCATTTTATCAGCACTTCTTTTCCCTGGAAGATGCCCCGGCGCGCACGCGTAAACACATCGCGGCACCGTCAAAAGGATCTACCTGTAAACGATTGAACATGTACCTGCGTTGGATGGTGAGAAAAGATAAGATGGGAGTCGATTTCGGGTTATGGCAAAGGATCAGTCCGGCACAACTCATTTGCCCCATCGACCTTCATGTTGCGCGCGTTGCGCGTCAGATGGGATTATTAAAAAGAAAACAAACCGACTGGCTGGCTGCTTTAGAACTGACGGAGAAGTTAAGAAGCTTTGATAAAACCGATCCGGTAAAGTACGACTTTGCGTTGTTTGGGTTGGGGGTGTTGGGGGATAGGTAACGGTGTTTAACCGCCAATTCGCCTTAGCGGTAAATAATCCGTATAATCATGGTACTTTCTTCTCAAACATAAGCTCCTGCACCTTTTCTTTATCCTCTTTCTCCTGCTTCAGATTGAACATTGTCCCAAACACATGGTCCCAGATAGTAGAGCTCACCCCAAATCCCTGGTGTTCATTTTTATAATGATGCAGGTGGTGGTTTCTCCACAATGGTTTCATCCATTTAAAAGGAGGGTTCCATGCATGGATCGCATAGTGCATGGTGCCATACATCAGGTAGCCAAAAAGAAAACCGGGAAAGAACATAAAGGCCCAGGATCCCATGATCAGGTACATGATGCCAAATATGGTAGAGGAAATGATGATACTGGGAACGGGGGGCATGAACAACCGTTGCCGGTCACGGGGATAGTGATGGTGATTGCCATGCAAGGTGTAAACAAACTTGGTGGCACCAGGTGTCTTCGGTATCCAATGGAAAATAAAACGGTGAGCGAGATACTCAAAAAAGGACCAGAAGAGTACACCACCAAAAAAGGTCAGCAGGATGGTGGCGGTTGAATATCCATAGCGGGTTGCCGCGAGATAAATAATATAAGTAAGAATAGGGATGTACATACCCCATATCACCAGCGGGTTGGCCTTTGTGAGTGCCTCCAGAAAGTCATTCTTAAACAGACGCGCCTGGCCTTTATTGTGGATCTTTTCGAAATGCATAAAAATGGCTATTTCTTGGGCAAAAATACAGCAAATTGAGGATTCAACGCAGGTGGAGGCAATTCACCGCAGAGAACGAGAGGACACGGAGGAACGCAGAGATTATATTAGATGAAAATGGCTCCTATTTTCCTCAGCGGAACTCTCCGTCCTCATGTTCTCTGCGGTGAATTACCTCCTTTGTGGTGAATACAAAAATCCATGTTAGATTTGCCGACATGAAACTCCTTTCCTACCTCCAAGACGGACACGACCACTTAGGTGTATTGATAGATGACAAAGTGTATGATATGGATGTGCTTCATCCCGACCTTCCCAATAGCATGGGTTTGTTTCTCAACTACTGGGAAGATAGTTTCCCCATGGCACAGGCAGCAGAACTCCTGATCCGGGAGGGCCAGCGAATGACCAATAAAGGCATCCCCTTGAGCAACCTCAATCTGTTGGCACCTGTACCAACGCCCACATCCTGCAGAGATGGGTATGCTTTTCGGCAACATGTGGCTGCGGCCCGTCGCAACCGGAGCGTGGACATGATCCCGGAATTTGACCAATACCCCATCTTTTATTTTACCAACCATCATAGCATTCAGGGACCGGGTGAGGTAGTGTGTATGCCTGACCATTTTCAAAAACTCGATTTTGAACTGGAATGTGCGATCGTTATCTGTAAACATGGCCGTAATATCCGCGCCGCCGATGCCCGGGAATATATTGGCGGGTTGATGATCATGAATGATATGAGTGCGCGTACCCTGCAGATGGAAGAGATGAAACTCAATCTTGGTCCGGCAAAAGGAAAAGATTTCTCTACCGTCATCGGCCCCTGGTTGGTGACCCTGGATGAATTGGAAGAATTTTTAGTTCCTGCCAAAGAAAATCATGTGGGAGATAGCTGGAACCTGAAAATGACCTGCTCCGTCAATGGAGTACAGGTAAGTGAAGGAAATGTGGCAGATATGGATTGGACATTTGCGGAGATTATCGAACGCGCCTCCTATGGCGTGGATCTTTACCCGGGCGATGTGATCGGTAGCGGCACTGTGGGAACGGGTTGTTTTCTTGAACTGAATGGCACCGGAAAACTCAATGATCCGAATTATAAGGAGCAGTGGTTACAGCCCGGCGACATCGTGGAAATGACCATTACAGGGCTCGGAAAACTCACAAACCAGATCGTTGCCGAGGAAACGGATTGGAGTATACTTGCAGGAAAAAAATAGATTTTTTACCGCAGAGAACAGGAGAACGCAGAGTTACGCAGAGATTAGTTATCTATTAAACCTACCTTATGAATAATGATGAATTAAATGGCATTGGTGCCGAAATTCTCGATTCTTGTATTGCCGTACACAAAGAATTAGGCCCGGGACTCTTAGAGTCAGCCTATACGATTGCACTAAAGAAAGAGTTAGAAGATAGGGAATACGAAGTGATGACTCAGGTGCCTATAGAAGCATCCTACAAAGGCATTAATTTAGGAAAAGTGTTTGTAATGGATATGATAGTTGATGATGGTGTAATTTTAGAGATAAAATCGGTGGATCAGTTGCACCCTATCCATAAAGCCCAGCTAATAACCTATTTAAAACTAAGTAAAAGGAAATTAGGATATCTAATAAATTTTAATGTATCATTAATGAAAGACGGTTTTCATAGAATTGTTTATAAATTTTAACTCTGCGTAACTCCGCGTCCTCTCGTTCTCTGCGGTTAAGTAAAACAAATGATCATACACCTCCCCGAAATAAAACCCGCTGAAAAGCAATACTACCTCCAGCACATCGTTGCGCCACGCCCTATATGTTTTGCCTCTACCATCAATAAAAAAGGCGATGTTAACCTCAGTCCCTTTAGTTTTTTTAACTTATTCTCTTCCAATCCCCCCATTGTCGTGTTCTCTCCGGCCCGCCGGGTACGTGATAATTCCATCAAACACACCCTCGAGAATGTACTCGAAGTACCCGAAGTGGTGATCAATATGGTGGACTATGACATGGTGCAACAACAATCCCTTGCCAGTTGTGAATACCCCGCCGGCACCAACGAATTCATCAAAGCAGGGTTTACCGAGGAAAAGGCACAATTTGTCAGCCCACCCATGGTCAAAGAAAGTAAGGCCAAATTAGAGTGTAAGGTAACGGAGATAAAGGCACTGGGTAAAGAAGGGGGAGCAGGCAATCTTGTTATTTGTGAGGTGATCGCCATTCACATAGCTGACGAATTGTTGGATGAAAATAAAAAACTCGATCAGCGAAAGATTCACCAGGTAGCCCGCTTAGGTGGAAACTGGTATTGCAAGGTGGATGAAAGCAATCTTTTTGAAGTGGAGAAACCCAATACCCAACTGGGTATAGGAGTAGATGCCCTTCCGGAGAACATTCGTCTGAGCACTATACTTACCGGAAATGACCTGGGGCAGTTGGCAAATGTGCATGCGTTTCCCGATCCTGATCCGGGGTTTGATGATGAACATGTAAGACATATCGTTCAGTATTACAGTCTCAATCCAGAAGAAATGGAGAAAGAACTGCATCAGCATGCAAGGAAACTATTAGCGGAGGGGAAGGTGGATAAAGCCTGGCAGGTACTCTTATTATAGTTTAACCACAGAGACACAGAGAAAATTAGCTTTTAGCTAAATAACTTTTCTCTGTGTCTCTGTAGTTAGTTTATTTCCCAAATACCTTTTTCAGCAATTCTGTAGTGCGGGCAGCCGGATTCTCCCGGATATTTTTTTCCTCTACCGCAATGCGATCAAACAGGGCAGCAATGGCTTTGTCAGCCACATAACCCGCCAGATCGGGGTTCATCTTTTTCATCGTGGTCGGCAGGCTATTGTATTTAGTCACCACATCACCATAATATTTGGTGGCATTGGTCTTTTGCAGGGAGGTGTCAATAACAGGTTGGAAAGCCGCTTTTAATTGTACCGAGGTCTTCTCTTTAAAATAATCGGTGATCGAAGATTTGCTGCTGCTGCTCACCAGTTTCAAGGCATCGGTAACGGTCATTTGCTTGATGGCATTGACAAAAATGGGGGTGGCAAACCCAACAGCATCTTCAGCGCCACGATTAATCTGGAGAATGGCATCATCCACCATTTTATTCAGTCCCAGGCCGCGTAAGGTCTTTTCCATCTTCTGGGCCTCGGGGGGAAGCAAAACTTTATAGAGCTCATTGCCAAAGAACCCATCCTTCTTATTCAGGAAACTGACGGCTGTCGATACCCCCTGGTTCAGGGCTTCCTTGATACCGCCACCGGCTTCATTTTCGGTGACCCCACCTCCGCCAATACCTGCAGCCTTCTTGGCCCGGTCGAGGATAGATTGACTGGAAGCACATCCGGAGGTTAAAAGGGAAAAAGCAAGGAGAAAGGCAAATGGGAATTTAAGTTGGTACGATTTCATTGATTTGGAATTTACTTGTTTAGCTTATTGATCCTTAGTAAAAATATCAAATAATAGTCAAAGCTGGTAGCAAACAGCGCCTCGCTATTAGCTTTTAGCCTTTATTTAATTCAAGAATATCTAATTTTGCCCCCTTATGAACCAACTCTCCGAACAAGAACAGATACGCCGGGAAAAACTGGGCGATCTCCTGGGCATGGGCATCGAGCCCTATCCCGCTGCTTTATACCCTGTTAACACGAATTCAGCCGACATAAAAGAGCAATTTACCGACGAGAAGAAAGACGAGTTTTCTCAGGTTTGCGTTGCAGGCCGTGTGATGAGTATCCGGGATATGGGAAAAGCCAATTTTGCCGTTATCCAGGACAGCCATAGCCGGATACAGGTCTATATCCGCCGGGACGATATCTGTCCGGGCGAGGATAAATCACTTTATGATATTGTCTGGAAGAAATGTACCGATATCGGCGATATCATCGGGATCAAAGGATATGTATTTCGTACAAAAACAGGGGAGATATCGATCCACGCCCAGGAACTGACCATGCTCGCCAAGGCACTAAAGCCTTTGCCGATCGTGAAAGAAGCCGAGGGCCAGACCTTTGACGCGGTCACCGACCCCGAATTCAAATACCGTCAGCGCTATGCCGACCTGATCATCAACCCCTCCCTGAAAGAGGTATTTATCAAACGAACAAAGCTGGTGAATGCCATTCGGGAATTTCTGAATGAACAAGGCGCACTGGAAGTGGATACTCCGGTTTTGCAGAGCATCCCGGGTGGTGCGGCCGCACGCCCCTTTATCACGCATCATAATGCCCTCGATATTCCCATGTACCTGCGAATCGCGAATGAGCTCTACCTCAAGCGCCTGATCGTCGCCGGATTTGATTGGGTGTATGAATTCAGTCGCAACTTTCGCAATGAAGGAATGGACCGCACCCATAACCCGGAATTCACCATCCTGGAATTTTATGTGGCCTATAAGGACTATATCTGGATGATGGAAACCACCGAAAAAATGCTGGAGCGGGTGGCCATCGCGGTAAATGGAACCACCAAAGTGATGGTGGATGGAAAAGAGATCGATTTCAAAGCCCCTTTCAAAAGGATCAGTATGTTCAAAGCCATTGAAGAACATACCGGCTTTGATATCAGCCGGATGAATGAGGAACAGATTCGCAGCATCTGTAAACAACTCCATATTTCCGTTGATAAAACAATGGGCAAGGGCAAGATGATCGATGAAATATTCAGCGAAAAATGCGAACACCACTATATCCAGCCCACTTTTATCACCGATTACCCGGTTGAAATGAGTCCGCTGACCAAAAAACACCGTGATACCCCGGGTTTGGTGGAACGCTTTGAATTAATGGTAAATGGAAAAGAGATCGCCAACGCCTATAGTGAATTGAACGACCCGCTTGATCAACGCGAACGCTTTGAGGAACAAACCAAACTGATGGAACGGGGAGATGACGAGGCCATGTTCATTGACCATGATTTCCTAAGGGCACTTGAATATGGTATGCCACCAACATCAGGCATTGGTTTTGGGGTCGACAGGCTTTGCATGCTGATGTTAAACCAGCCTTCGATTCAGGATGTGCTGTTGTTCCCGATGATGCGCCCGGAGAACAAAGAATAATTTCATTCACCGCAGAGAACAAGAGAACGCAGAGTTTCGCAGAGATACCAATTAGCATTTAGCTATTAGCCCTTGGCGAATCTTTGTGTCATAGCGTCTTGGCGGTAAAATCTCTGCGAAACTCTGCGTTCTCTTGTTCTCTGCGGTGAATCACGTTCTCGGCGGCGATACCTAATCCACAAATAAATCCCTGTACAACTCCGCGCCGGGTACAACGCTGTATTTTTCAAGGTCGGTAATTCCTTCCTCTGCCAGCACTTCCTCATCAATATAGCAATGGCCTGTACAATCAGCAGATGACCGGCCAAGGATGATCGCTGCGGCATCAGCCAGGATATCCACTGTACGGCTCATATTCGCCAGCATTTCACCTCCTAACAGGTTTCTTACGGCAGCTGTGTCGATGGTAGTGCGAGGCCAGAGGGCATTGGCCGCGATCCGGAACTCCTTAAATTCTTCGGCCCAACCCAGGGTCATCAAACTCATGTTGTATTTGCTCATGGTATAGGCAATATGTCCACCCAGCCACCTGGGACGGAGGTTGATGGGAGGAGAGAGGGTGAGAATATGGGGATTGGTGGACTTTCTGAGGTGGGGAATACAGGCCCGGGTCATCATGAATGTACCCCGGACATTGATATCATGCATCAGGTCAAACCGCTTGGGGTCGGTTTTTTCGGTAGGGGTCAGGCTGATCGCGCTGGCATTGTTGATCAGGATATCAATTCCGCCAAACTGGGCCACCGCTTTATCTACGGCCTGTTGGATCTGATCCTCAAAACGGATATCACACTGTACGGCCAGGGCCTTTCCGCCGGCTTTCTCAATTTCCTCCGCCGCCGAAAAGATGGTGCCTCCCAATTTGGGGTTCTCTTCTACCGACTTGGCAACAATGACAATATTAGCTCCCGAAGCCGCCAGTTTTAAAGCCATGGCCTTTCCAATACCCCTGGAGGCGCCTGTAATCAAAGCAGTTTTTCCTTGAAACATAGTCTGGTTTTGGGCAAAGATAGAGGAAAGGGAGGGGGATGTTGGAGTTTGGATGTTGGGTTTTGGATGACGGGTTTTGGATGACGGAGGACAGATGACAGATGACGGAGGGGGATGTTGGATGATGGATGTTGGATGTTGGAGGGTAGTCGGAGTGCGGAGGGTGGCTGTGCGAGACCTCTGGTCTCGCACGGTTATCTTGTCGCCTCTGGCGACTCGAATAACAACCTTTTCATTTATTTGAAAAACTATAACCGCCGCCAGAGGCGGCTTTCT
>JANRLV010000109.1:0-16196 GCA_033762195.1 Chitinophagaceae bacterium
TCAGGTTGCCAGTGCCAAGATCGGGATGGCTCGTCTCTCTTCACCCCAGTTATACTGGGTACTATCTGCAAACGATTTTACCCTTGATATCAATGACCCTGAAAATCCCAAGATCGTGTGTCTTGCCAACAATCCGCAAAAGCAGCAGATTTATGGAGCAGTTCTTTCTTTGTACGTGACCCGTTTAATTAAACTGGTTAATCAAAAAAATAAACTGAAATCAAGTTTGATATTTGATGAGTTTCCAACCATCTTTTTTAATGATATTGATAGTTTAATTGCAACGGCACGTTCCAACAAAGTAGCCACCTGTTTAGGAATCCAGGATTTTAGTCAGTTGAAGAAAGACTATGGCGCTGATCAATCTTCAGTTATCATGAACATTACCGGCAATATTATCAGCGGACAAGTGACAGGCGAAACCTCGAAGTTTCTATCAGAAAGATTTGGAAAGATCAACCAGGTCAAGGAGAGTATCTCGATCAACAGAACAGATACCTCCATCAGCAAATCAAGTCAGTTGGATTTTGCCATTCCGCAATCAAGAATTGCAGGGCTTTCATCGGGCGAGTTTGTGGGGATGGTAGCTGACGATCCAACAAACAAAATAAAGCTGAAGACATTTCATTCAGAAATCATCAACAACCATGAGGAACTAAAATTGGAAGCAGAATATTATAAAGATCTGCCGGTAATTAATCAGGTCTCTGCGCAAATGGTCAATGAAAATTTCAGGTCAATAAAAAAGGAAGTGGCAGAATTAGTTGAAACTGAAATAGAGCGAATCTTGAACACACCGGGACTGGACAGAATAGTAAAATGAATTCAGTTATTCAGACTTAACTGGGTCAGTATATTGATCCAAGCCGAATTTAGTCAGTTCATAAAAGGACACAATAGGTATTGGAGGTAATTGCGAGGTCGTGGTTGGGAGGATATGCCGAGTTACAACCAATGATACAATGCGGTAATTCGGATCAAGTCCAAGTTTCTCAACTACATATTTATGGTTTCCCCGGAGCCATACATCTCTTTTAATGTGCTTTTCGATCATTCCTGGCTTGCCATCCTTTCCAAGATAATTATCTATCTCAAGACGGAACTCGTAGGCGACCTTTGATTGATGCGTGTTCTTGCATTCGATTGAATAAATTATCTTTCTTTCATGATCAATAGCAAGTATATCAATATCACCTTTATCCTCTGTTGTCTTGAAAAATCCTCTTCTTGATATTTTAACTTCATGCTCAATTACCTTCAGGTTGGAACAGTTGTCCGTCAACCAGGAGAATACTTCATTGCGGTATTCATTTCCCTTAATCACATTCTGTTTTGCCAATAATTGTTGCAATTCTTTCTGGTCCTTATCAACTTTTAACGTTCCCATGCCAAAACCAGAAACCAGGTTCTCTGTAGCTACCCATAAATGACGGGCACTGATGATAAGTTTATCGCCATCACTATCCTTTAATCTAATGATCGGCCTGATGAGGTAAGATAATCGTCTGTTATAACGCCAGGGGAAAGTATCAGATTTTGCATAGCCTTCGGGCGGTGAAAGAATATCGTCGCGTTGCAAAAAACAAAGCTGATTGACGTATCCGACTATTTCAGATTCTGAAAAGTCTGTTTCGGTTTTTAAAAGTTCAATAAAAACCTTCTCTGAAATTATATCAATTGATTTATTTTTTGAAAACAAATAATAGGCCAATACATGCGAAAGCACCGGTATATCATAAAGGCCGACACCCCATTTCTCCTTAAACACAGAATTGACAAGCTCAAGATATTCATCCTGCTTCACTTTCTCGTCACCGGATTTACTTCGCCTGTGAAATGCCATTTTAAAATTCTTCCGGTAGCTGTCAAATTCCTCTCCGTATAGCTTCTCGGTAAATTCTTCAAACTCTTTATTGCCTTCCTTAAGATCAATACCAATCCTTCCGGATGGCAACAAACCAACCTCCATACGACGTATGTCATATTTGATTTCATCGTAGAGTGAACCATATTGAATTACTTTGCCGGTTATGGCCAATAGCATGTCGGCATTATCATCACTAATCTGCTTTTTACCAGTAGGCAACTTGCAAGCAACGAATTCGATCAAAACCCGCATTGCCAATAAACTGAAAGTAAGCTCACGTTCAGTTTCTGAAAACTTCTTATAAACATCATAATACTTTCCATAGCAAGTTTGCCTCACAGGATAATTGATTTTTCTGAACGAACGATCCTGAATAAGGGACTCATGGCGTCCCATAAGAAATAGCAATAAGGAAAGACCATCGTACTCCTTTAGCTCTGAACATAACTTTTTATAATGAAGAGAGACCAGGTCCTCAAATAATTTCATTTTCCCTGCATTGTCCGGAATTTTCACTTGAATGGGAGTCTTATAACCTAGCCATTCTACCTGGTTTTGCAATATATGGGAAACATCACATTTGGGAATCATTCTGGGGTCATCGATATCAATTTCCGCAACACAAAGGTCACGGTCACCGGTTGCGATGATCATCATTTTCTGTGGGCCAAGAGGAACAGTATTTTGTACAATGTAATTTCTGTCATCTTGATCAAGCGATTTTCCTGTTCCGGTGGCTTCCATTAGCAATCCGAGCATGTCTAAGGTAAAAGCCATTAGATGCTGTTCGCCTTCATTGTTTGGGCGTGATAAGAACTGCACAATACCAATTGGAATTTCAAGATGAATAACCCTCGATTCTTTGTTTATTTGATACTTAATATTAGTCTCACGATCATCATAATCACTGAGATCTCTTAATGTTTGAAATTCCTTATCCAATGTTATGGAGAAAAGTACCGGTCGGGACCCCAATTGGTTAATGAAATCCTTCGCCTCATGATACATTTCATTTAACCAGTACAAAAAGCCATTAATATATATTTCTGCTCCAATGTGTTCTGGACTAGCGGGAATGAACCAGATTGGACAAGTATATTTTAGAAAGCAACTATGAAAATGACCGTAGTGAACAGCCTGAGAAATATAAGATGGATAGTACTCATCCTTTCTGTAGCAAGGGACAAGAATATCCTCTTCAATTCCCGGCATGTGAATCCCGATTTTATCCATCTTCATAACACCCTGTCTCTTTATCTCGCTTTCAATTTCAAATCCGAACATAGCCATTGTAAATGGCTTTTCATCCGGGTCAAAAAAGGACTCATCGTTTCGTTTATACCATTTAAATTTGGAATAATGCGTTTGAAGTGGTGCAAACTCCATTTTACTTTCGGCTACATCCAAGTATTTGGCATACTTCCACAAAGTCAGGCGATCAAACTCCCAAACTCTGGTAAGCACCTGTAGTTCCTGTATACCAAAGAAAAGTTGAAATTCGGAGTTTTTGAATCGTTGAAGCGCAAGGCCAAGCACACCAAGCGACCTTGATTTGTTGATGATACAAACAACCAAAACCTGATGATTGGGAAACTCTTTTTTTATTGCCGCAGTTTCTGCTTCCACTTTTTTATAATAGGCCATTGAAATATTGCCACGGTGGCGTGTATCGATCGTATGATCAGGATTCTCAGTTACCATTGTCACATAAACCAGCTTATTGATATCGATTCTCCAAAGATTTTGATCCAGCAAGAATGAAGTTGGTAGGTCCTTCCCAGAGAAAATGAACTTTTGTGGGTGCCAATGCATCCGTCCGAAATAGGATAGTAATTCTTTTCTGCTGTGCTTTTCGTATTCTTCCAATAGTGCATCTAAGCAATTAAAAGTTCGTGCCTGCCGGATAATGAAATCGTTTAAACAAGCCAGTTCTACAGTAGGGAGCAATAGAATTACTTCGTCACCCCATCTTACGAAGGGGTATTGCAATAAGGGGTTCTGATTGGGATCTTGGAAATTCAATGCATGTTTTGAGGAATCAAAAATAAATTGATCGATAGTATCATTGGGTATGTTCAGCGCTTCAGATACTTTATCCATTTCTTCCATCGTCCAAGAAAATAAATTTATATTCTCACGGACCATAGATTCATCAGGTATTGTGAGTTCTTCCTCAATTTGTTCTTCAAACATGCGATGTGTCAGTTTCAATGCTCTGGCAATACTGGTATGAAGAGAAAGAATTAAACGTAGCCCTTCTTTGACTTTTACCTTAAAGGTTTCAGGCAGGCCGTTCTTAAACTGGATAACATGAATTAAACCCTGAACGATCTCAGGTGCCCCGGTGGAAATACCTGGGAATGCAATATGATTATCGTTTTCAAAAATGATATTTTCTGTAAAAAATTCTTCTGGTGGATCTTCTGCCCAATTCCTTGTGCCTATTTTTTTGATGCTTCTAAGAAGCTCTGTGAAATTTGTTGTGTCGTGATGTATCCTGACATCGCGGATCAACTCAGTAACAAGATTTTCTAGTCTTATATTCTTACCATGATTGGTAGGTTGGAGGTGGAGATAGCTTAGAACCTTGAAAAAATCGGCTGAAATATACTTTTTCAAAATCTGGGATTCGGCTTTTGTATGGGCATCTTGTTTGCTGGCATGTTCGTCAAAAAGCCCCCGAATCATGCCTTGGGTAAGCACGGGCTTGTCAATACAACATCTTTTATACTTTTTTCCACTACCGCAAGGACAGGGACTATTTCTGGATACACTCGGCATAGCTCAACACCCTAAATTCATTGGGGACACCAAATTTACGAATATCCCTGATGTTCTCAGTATTTGCTACAACCGTTACTGTTGCTTTTGTTTAAACCGGATTCAAAATAAACTCACCACTTTCCGTAATGATCAATTCCGCTCCTTCAATCGAATCAAAGAATCGGATTTCGAGGGGAGTGAGTTTATACTGTTTGAAAATACTTTGAACATACTCCCTGTTTTCTGCAACATAATTGTCTTCTAGAAACTGATTCTCCCCGCCACCATAAACTTTAATTATCAGATCAGTGGCATTGCTTTCGGCAAGTATCATATCAAGAAACTTGGGCAAATCCTGGTGCATAAATGGAGCATCATCATGTAGTATGTGCGCTCTCTTTAATTTCCGGTCCCAAACTCCGGTAACAAAACAGGTGCAGAACCCACCCGAACTAATGGTATCTGGGCTTGTAACGCTGTTATATTCACCTTGGGGGACGATAATATTCATTAAGCAAAATTAAATTAAAGAAATGCTGAAATCGATTTGGCATCAGGCAAGATTCCTTTCATTTCCTGTGGTATTTCTTTTGATGTTCTGAAAGTAGCCACACCCATTCCTTTCTCAATACTCTTCACTGAAAATTCAACAACGGTATTATTTTTCTCTTTGCAGAGTATTATACCAATGCTGTTATTTTCCGCCGGTAATTTAAATTTCTCATCCAAGACATTCAGGTAAAAATTTAGTTGGCCGGCATATTCTGGTTTGAATTTTCCTTTCTTTAGTTCAAATGCAACGAGACATCGCAAGTGACGATTGAAAAACAGAAGGTCAATAAAGAATTCATCGCCGTTCAATTCCATTCGAAACTGGTTACCGATAAATGAAAACCCTTTTCCCATACGAAGAATGAAATTCCTGATATTAAGGACAATCTTATCTTCCACATCCCGCTCCGAATCTTCTTCTCCAAGATTCATGTAATCCATCAAATATTCATCATTGAATATCTGGGCTGCAGATGATTTTAATTCACTAGGTATGGCATTAGAAAAATTATTCGGAAGCGTCCCTTTCTTTTCATACAATCTGCTATCGATTTTATGTTCCAAAACTGTAACAGACCATAATTCAGTTGCTGCCAATTGTATGTAAAACATACGCTCAGCTAAATCTGAGCATTTGTTCAGAATTAAAATGTGATGTGTAAAGCTTATTCCAAAAAACTCCTGGAATTGGGCAGTCACTGTCTGCCTAAATCCAATTGATTCATTATCAGCCTGATACAATTTTGCCGTCACTGACGGCATAATTACGACATTTTCGTAGGCTTCGGAAAATTGACGCATTTTATGAAGATTTCTGGAGGAAAATCCTTTTATCCCCGGCAGTTGCTTTTGAAGATCGGTGGCTATCTGATCCAATGCTTTAGCTCCCCATTTTTCCTTCGCTACTTTTTCTGACAGCATCTTGCCTGTTCTATAGTAAAGGAGTAATTGCTCCCGGTTAGCAAGCCTTGCTGCATGGTACCTGCTTTGAACTATACTTTTCTTAAGATCGGTAATAAACTGCATGTATGATTTTGAGTTCATGACTTTATATTGAGTTTGGGTTAGTTAAATAGCAACAAGTTTTGGAGTTTCTTTCGTTCTGAACTTCTCTTTTAACTGCTTCATGTCATCGCTGATTTTTCTTTCCAGGACATGGACATATATCTGGGTGGTAGAAAGTTTGGTATGCCCCAGCATCTTGCTCACGGTCTCAATCGGAATGCCGTTGTTCAATGTCACGGTGGTGGCGAAGGTGTGTCGGGCGACGTGAAAAGTCACATTCTTTTTAATGTTACATGTCGTTGCTATCTCTTTCAGATAGTCATTCATTTTCTGATTGGAGATATAAGGAAGGACACGGCTCTTCTTTACTAATTCTGGCCTGTCTTTATAATTATTCAGGATATCGATGGCCTGGGGGAGCAATGGGACGCTTACTTTGGTATCTGTTTTTTGCCGGGAAGTTCTGAGCCAGAGTTCACCGTCTATACCCATCAGTATATTACTGGCGTTGAGTGTTACAAGGTCGATATAGGCAAGACCAGTATAACAGGCAAAAAGAAAAATGTCCCGGCATTTTTCAAGTTTGGCATTTTTTAGCTTCACATTTCTTAAAGCTTCGATTTCTTCTTCCAGTAAGAACTCCCTTTCAGTTCTGTGGAACTTCAGTTTGTACAGAAGAAAAGGATCTTTGGGAATCCATTCCATTTTAAAACCCATCGTGACTACTTTACGCAGTCTTTCCATATGCTTCATGACGCCATTGTTGGAGAGGGGATTGAAACTTTCTAACGGTTCCGTTGTCCGGAGGAAGAGGTCAAATTGCGTAATGAACTGGTAGTTGAGTTCGGACAGATGAATATCATCTGTTCTGTAGCGCTCTTTCAGAAATCTCCGAATATATTTTTCAGTGGCAGCATAGTTCTTTAAAGTACCCCACTTCAGCACCTCCCTTGAATTGATGGCATGGTACTCGAATAGAGACAGCAGTGAGTTGGTCACTTTCTCCTCGCCGGTATAAAGACGTTTAATGGCTTCTGCAGTAATGTAACTGTTCTGTGTTTTTAATTTGTAGTAACACTCAGTCAGTTTGAACCGGATTTCTTCCAGGTGTGGGTTGATTCGGTTCATTAATTCCCTGGACCCGGTTGCTATCTGCTTTTCCGGGTTCCAGCATCTTGGATCAATACTTCGGTCAGCAGATAACTCAGCCCGTTTCTTGTCGTAAGAAATTCTGCAATAGATAGCGGCATCCGAAGAATTGGCAATTGTGTGGCGGAGTATAAACCGCACACTGAAGGTTTTTGTACTTTCCATCACTCACTTTTTGGTTAAAAAATCACGCTCCTCAGTACAATTCGCAATGTGAATAATCCAAAAATAATGACTGGTGAAGAAGATTTTCATTCACCAGATTCATTCACCTGACAGGTGAATCAAAAGGTGAATGTTTGTACTCATTTGTGCATAAAAAAACGGTAGATCATTGATCTACCGTCATTTGTACTTTCAAAAAGAAAGAAAGTTGTCGGGAAGACAGGATTCGAACCTGCGACCCCCTGGTCCCAAACCAGGTGCGCTACCGGCCTGCGCTACTTCCCGGAAGAAAAGACCACCTACGCTTAAGCTTCGGTGGTCGAAAGCGGTGAGGGAGGGATTCGAACCCTCGGTACGGCTTTAAGGCCGTACGACGGTTTAGCAAACCGTTGATTTCAGCCACTCATCCACCTCACCTGACTGAAATAAGGGTGGCAAAAATAAACACTTATACCAACAAATCCCAAAAAAACAGGTCCGCCGTAGGCGGACCCGTCAAACTTTTATCCTTTACAGGTATCACATGGCGGCTAATTGCACTTTCTGTTGCAGTTCCAGTACGTTTTCGCGGAAAACACTGTCGGTATCCATCAGGTCTTTAACGGTTTGGCAGGAGTGGATCACCGTGGTATGATCGCGTCCGCCAAAATGCTCGCCGATGGTTTTGAGTGAATTCTTGGTAAAGGCCTTGGCCAGATACATCGTGATCTGACGAGCCTGTACGATTTCGCGTTTGCGCGTCTTTTGCAACAGCTTATCATACGACACATCGAAATACTCGCATACCATTTTCTGAATGGTATCGATTGTAATTTCCTTACTGGATGATTTGACAAAATTCCTTAACACTTTTTTCGCGAGGTCTAGGTCTATTTCCCTACGATTAAGCGAAGATTGTGCCAATAAGGAGATCAGTGCCCCTTCCAGTTCCCTGACGTTATTATTAATATTATAGGCAATGTACTTGACCACTTCCTTTGGCATGTCAAGTCCATCATTCTTCATTTTTCTTTCCAGGATCTCGATCCGGGTTTCATAATCAGGCATTTGCAGATCGGCGCTCAAACCCCAGCGGAAACGGCTCAACAAACGCTCCTGGACCCCTTCAAGGTCCTTGGGTGGTTTATCGGATGTGAGTACCAGTTGTTTGCCTGATTGGTGCAAATGGTTGAAAATGGCAAAGAAGGCATCCTGTGATTTTTCAGCCTTGGCAAAGAATTGTACATCATCCAGGATCAACACATCAATCAGTTGATAAAAATGGATGAAATCATTGATCGCATTGTTGCGGCTATGGTCCATGAACTGGTTGATGAACTTTTCCGAGCTCACATAAAGGACCACTTTATTGGGATGCAATTTTTTTACTTCATTTCCGATGGCTTGCGCCAGGTGCGTCTTTCCCAAACCAACACCGCCATAGATCACCAGGGGATTGAAAGAATTGGCGCCTGGTTTTTCGGCAACTGTCTTTCCTGCACGACGTGCCACCCGGTTACAGTCACCCTCAATAAACGCGTCAAACAGATAAACGGGGTTTAACTGTGGGTCAATCTGCATCTTTTTCAGACCAGGAATGACAAAGGGGTTCTTAACTGGGTTATTTATAATCAAAGGAAAATCCATTTCGTTTTCCGGATACATCTTGTATCCGTTACCCGGTACATCAACTGTCACTGGTTTGTGGGTCTTGTTGCCGCTGTCTACCATGATCCGATATTCCAGTCTGGCTTCCTTTCCCAACTCCCGCTTCAATGTCTTCGCCAATAAATTTACATAATGTTCTTCCAAATATTCAAAGAAGAATTGGCTCGGAACCTGTATGACAAGGATATTCTTTTTCAGCGAAACCGGTTGGATGGGTTCAAACCAGGTTTTAAAATGCTGCCATTCAACGATGTCCTTAATTATCTTCAGGCAATTGGTCCAGACTTTTTCAGCATTTTTCTCCATTACTTGGTCAGCAGTTTATATATCGGGTTAATAATTTTCAAGGATCAATGAGTGGGGTTAAATCATAGGGAAATGGACTAAAAAAAGTTTGACAGGGGGACGAATATCTATAAATCTTTCCTAAAAAAAAATTTTTATTCCTTTGTTTTTTTCGTAACCGGGATAGGGGTAGAATTAACCAAGTTTTTCCTCGAAAATTTGGAAAATTCAAAGTCGAGCCTACCCAATTGGAGACCCGCCCAACCAACCTGGTTAACCAGCACCGGCTTCCCTTTTTTATTGACGAATGACTCAGGTTTATCCATGAAGGTATGGGTATGTCCGCCAATTATCAGGTCTATCTCCTCCGATTCCCTGGCCAGCACCACATCACTGACCGTATTGTCTTTATACTTATACCCTAAATGCGACAAACAGATGACCATGTCGCAGTTCTTTTCCTTACGTAAATAAGAGGCCGTTTCGTTGGCCTTTTCCACTGGCGAAAGATACTTTGTAGCGCCATAGAGATTTTCTGGAACCAGGCCATGAAGCTGGATACCGACACCGGTGATGCCTACCTTTAATTTTCCTTTATTAAATACTTTGTATGGAACATACTTATGTTCCATGGGTGTTCCGGAAAAGTCGTAGTTACAGATAATAATGGGGAAGGACGCGAACGTCAGTTTGTTCGCCAGGTTCTCCAATCCGGCATCAAAATCATGATTGCCGATCGTGGCGGCATCATACCCCATGGCACTCATACACCGTATCTCGGGTTCTCCTTTATATAAATTAAAATAGGGTGTGCCTTGAAATATATCCCCGGCATCCAGTAAGAGCAAATCATCCTCTTCTTTTCGCAACTTATCGATCAGGGCTGCCCTTGCCGCCACCCCGCCTTGTCCCTGGTTCCGGCTTCCATCCATGGGAAAAGGGTCGATCCGGCTATGGGTATCATTGGTATGCAAAATGGTCAACTTCTTAATGGCCGTCCATTCTTCCAGCCGGGCAGGAACCAGGGCTGCACCAGATGCCAACATCGTATGCTGCAAAAAGGAACGTCTATCGAGCATAATAAACACGTGTTTCAGGTGATTGAATAGCCAGACCCTTAGCCGTAAGGCCCCGAACATGGTCCATGATCGCATCCCTCATCAGGTAGCCATTGTTTTGAACAGGTATCGATTTGAACATGACCACATTATCTCCCCCGTTGATCACAAAATCACTGTTGGCCACGATATAGGTGGCCGACTCGTCGAATGGTTTGCCCCCTACCATTATATCTACAGCCCGACCATCACGTATGGCAAAACTGCCCCCGGAAACAGGCCACCCGTTTCGGGAAGCTATCAGGTCAAAGAAAGACCGCAAGGTCTTCCCATCCACCCGTTGTATCAATAATATATTGTCAAAAGGCATCAGCTCAAAAACCTTCCCCCTGGTAATCGGACCCGGGGTCAACTCATTCAGCCGAATCCCCCCATAGTTTACAAATGCCAGGTCAATGGCTACATTATATTTTATACTGCCCATCTGACGCATCGCATCAGCCATGAAATTCCCAAGCCCGCAATCCGGCTGTTGCTTCAATAATCGATCACCCACCTTCCCGATCACCTCTTCCATTTGACTCGCCACACTGTCACGATAAGGCTGCATCAATTTCAGCAGCACACTATCGCGGGGAAGACCGCCGGCGATGGAATAATCCTCGTACACCACCCCTGTCGGCCTTAACGTGGGACCACAGGAAAAAAGCAGGCTTAGCAGGCCAAAAAAGATCAGTTTCCTCACGCGCATAATTTTTCGGGTAATAGCAAGACCCCCCATACTCAAATCCATTAATCCTCAAACTCCTGATCGTAAGGTAGAATTATTTTGCCCTTTCCCCCGTGATTTTGAGCATCTTCCCTAAAAAAATTTTCTTTCCGCAAATACTGAATTAATCCTTACTTTAGGGGGGTAAATTACTGCTATGAGAAAAGTTTTATTTGCCCTTTTTGTATTGACAATCATGGCCGGAACCGCCGGCGCCCAACAGAAGAAATCCCGTAATGTGGCCCGTCTGGGTATGAAGACAGGTTTGAACTATTCCCATTTTAACAATACCGGTTTGGAAGAGAGTACGATCAGCGCTGACTGGAAGACCGGCTTCGTATTTGGTTTCTTTGTGGAAATGAAGATCGCCGACAAAATGTATTTCCAACCCGAGGCGCTCTATTCCTCCATGGGTGGAAAAAATATCTCCACCATCAACGGAGAGAATAACCTTCGCCTGAATTACCTGTCTGTTCCCGTTTCCCTGAAATATGAATTCGCCCCCAAATTCAAATTGGCCGGTGGTGTTCAATTAAGCTGGATACTGCAGGCTACCAATTTACGCCTGGATACAAAAACAGATGTTACCTCCACCGTTCGCAATAGCGATATCGCCCTGCATGGCGGTGTAGAATTCTGGCCCAATAAAAAGGTATCGATCGGTGCCAAATACCTGCATGGATTGACCGATGTAGAGTTCTATACCGGAACAAAAGCCTTTAACCAGGGGATGCAGTTTTCGGTGGGTGTCAAACTTTAGGACACGAATTGTAAGAATTTCGCGGATTATTTGGATTCTATAGATAGTAACGGATTTCAGGATAGACACCTGACCCATGCAAATAAATCTCACCATACAGCTCCTCCCACAGGAGGCGGCCAGCGAGGCCGTAATACGTTCGGCCATTGCTGCCCATACTAGCCGCTCTGCTAAAGACATCACCGGTTTTACCATTCTCAAACGCTCACTGGATGCCCGTGGAAGGCAACCAAGGTTTCAGTTGTCCTTATTGGCCTTTATCAATGAACCATTCGTTCAGCGATCAATACCCGAATTTGTTTTTCAGGACGTGACCAGGGCAAAGAAAAGCGTGGTCATCATAGGCGCAGGTCCGGCAGGGTTGTTTGCCGCCCTCTACCTGCTGGAAAAAGGAATCAAACCCATTGTACTTGAACGAGGCAAAGATGTCCGGGCCTGACGTCGTGACCTAGCCCGGCTTAATAAGGAAGGGATTGTGGACCCAAACAGCAACTATTGCTTTGGCGAAGGCGGGGCCGGCACCTATAGTGATGGTAAACTATATACCCGTAGCTCAAAGCGTGGGGATATAAACCGCATTTTACAGCTCCTTCATCATTTTGGTGCAGACGAACATATTCTATTTGAGGCCCACCCTCACATTGGCACCAATAAACTGCCTGGTATCATCACTGCCATCCGGGAAGCGATCATAGGCCATGGTGGCGAATACCATTTTGAGAAACAGGTGACCGGGTTCAACCGAAAGGGGAACCGGATCGAGTCAGTAAAAACAGCCGATGGGGATACAATTGCCGGGGATGCCTTTATCCTGGCAACAGGCCATTCGGCCAGGGATATTTTTGAACTGTTTCACCGGGAAAATATACTGATCGAGGCCAAACCCTTTGCCCTTGGGGTAAGGGCGGAGCACCCTCAGGAGATCGTCGACCAGATCCAGTACCATTGTCCGGTTGACCGGGGCCCCTATCTTCCCCCGGCCTCCTACAGCCTCGTACAACAGGTGGAAGAAAGAGGTGTATTCTCCTTTTGTATGTGCCCGGGAGGGATCATTGCCCCGGCGGCTACCAGCCAGGGCGAACTGGTGGTCAATGGCTGGTCACCTTCCAAACGAAACAACCCCTACGCCAATAGCGGTATCGTGGTGGAGATCCGGGAAAATGATACCCTGCCCCCGGCCGATTTTGAAAAGACGATGGGATTGCCCCCTTCTGTGCTCAAAACAGCCCTGGGACGTATGTATTTTCAACAATATGTGGAGCGAAAATGCTTTCAGGCAGGTGGAGGCCTTTTTGTGGCCCCGGCCCAGCGCATGACCGATTTCTGCTCCGGCAAGACCTCCACTACCCTGCCTGACTGTTCCTACCTGCCCGGGTTGAAGAGTGTTGACCTTCGGGAAGTGCTCCCCGGTTTTGTGGCCAAGACCTTAAAAGAGGGTTTTTTGGCATTTGGAAAAAAGATGAAGGGCTATTATAGTGCCGAGGCCGTGCTGGTGGCCACCGAATCGCGTACCTCCTCCCCGGTAAGGATACCCCGTGATACACAGACACTACGCCATCCGCAACTGGAAAACCTCTATCCCTGCGGAGAAGGTGCCGGATATGCCGGTGGCATTGTAAGCGCGGCCATGGATGGAGAAAGGGTGGCCGCACATATTTTTAGCCCAGTTCCCGATCCACTGTAATATTTTTGCCTCTCATCAGACAAATGAATCATCACCGGATCTAATACAATAACTATGGCCCTGCTTGAACTGAAACACCTTAAAAAGTATTACGCTACCCAGAAAGCGGTAGATGACATCAGCTTTTCCATTGAGAAGGGGACCATCTTTGGTCTGCTTGGACCCAACGGAGCCGGGAAGACCACCCTCCTTCGGATGATCACCGGCATCTTCTACCCCGATGACGGGCAGATCCTTTTTGACGGTAGACCTTTTGACCCGGTAAATGACATCATTCATATCGGCTATATGCCCGAAGAAAGGGGTTTGTATAAAAAAATGAAGATCGGTGACCAGGCCCTCTATCTCGCCCAGTTAAAAGGACTTGATAAAGGAGTGGCCATGACCAAGATCAAAGAATGGTTTGTGCGTTTTGAAATGCAAAGCTGGTGGAACAAAAAAGTAGAAGACCTGTCCAAAGGGATGAGCCAAAAACTACAATTCGTTACCACCGTACTCCACGAACCGAAACTGATCATCCTCGATGAACCTTTCAGCGGTCTCGACCCGGTGAACAGCAACCTCATCAAAGACGAGATCTTCAATCTCGCCAAACGCGGTTCCACCGTGATCTTTAGTACCCACCGGATGGAACAGGTAGAAGAGATCTGTGACCAGATCGTATTGGTGAACAAGGGACAAAAGATTCTGGATGGTACCGTGCAGGCAGTGAAACAGAATTTCAAAGAACATCTTTTCCGGGTGGGTTTTGAACACATCCCTACCCTGAATGACAATGCGCCCTTTGAGGTGGTTGGTACCCGTGACCTGAACTATGTGATCAAACTAAAAGAAGGCCAGGGTCCCAATAGCGCCCTTCAATATTTTATACAAAACAATAACCCGGTGATCGCCTTTAATGAGATCCTTCCCTCTTTGAATGATATATTCATCAAGTTGGTAGAAGGAACACCTACTACCCGGCAATTTGAAACAGCGGCTGTTTAACCTCCCCAAAAGCATTCAACTATGAACAAGATATGGATCGTTTCAAAAAGAGAATTTCTCACGAGGGTGCAAAAGAAGACGTTTTTGCTGAGCACCATCCTGCTCCCCTTGCTGATCTTTGGTTTCTATGCCCTGATCATTTATTTCTCGGTTAAGGGGTCAGATACCTATACCATTGCTGTAGCGGATAAGACCGGTTCATTTGACCAATCCCTCGTAAAAAAAGGGGATGATGTGGAATTCATTTTCCTCAACAATGAAACCGAAACAGGATTGAAGGCCCGCCTGGATAAAAAAGAATTTGACGGTTATGTTATTATACCGGCCCAAAGCGATCCCGGTGGAAAGGATACCATTCGGGTAGTCGCCGGAAAGAAAGCAGGTATCAGTACCATAAATGAAGTGGAGGACCGCTTTAGCAAGGTGATTGAAGAAAAAAGGTTATTGTCCTACAACATCACTCGTGTTCAGTTGGACAGTCTGCAAAAGAATACCGCTGTAAAATTTATCAGCAGCAAAGGAGAGGAAGAAAGTAAAACCCGCGCCGGTGTAGCCTATGGAGTGGGCTTTGTATCGGGCTTTCTCATTTATATCATCCTCTTTGTCTATGGCTCCATGGTTATGCGTGGGGTAATGGAGGAGAAAGTAAGTCGTATTTCAGAAGTGATCGTGAGCAGTGTAAAACCCTTTCAATTGATGATGGGAAAGATCATCGGTATTGGAGGTGTTGGGTTGGTACAGTTCCTGATCTGGGGGGTATTAATCGTAGTATTACAAATGTTGCTTCCCTTGATCTTCCCTGGATTTGCCGAACAAATGCAGGCGGGTGCCATGCAATCGCCTCAAATGGCGCAGGCAGGTCAGGCTGCGCAGCAAAGTGGGGGTATGGCCGGACTTATTGATGGCCTGCGCCAGGTGAACTTCGGACTCATCTTTGCCTGTTTCTTATTTTATTTCCTGGGTGGATATCTGCTCTACTCTTCCCTGTTTGCCGCCGTTGGCAGTGCGGTGAACGAAGATCCTCAGGATGCACAAAGTTTATTATTACCTATCACGATGCCGATCATCTTCGCGATCGTTATCATGATGAAAACGGTTAACGAACCCAATAGCGGGCTCGCCATCTTTGGCAGTATGTTCCCGCTTACCTCCCCCATTGTTATGATGGCCCGCGTGGCCCATGGCATCCCCGACGGGGTCACCTGGTTACAATTGATCATCAGCATGGCCCTGCTTATCGGCGGCTTCCTATCCACCACCTGGCTGGCCGGAAAGATCTACCGCACCGGCATCCTGTTGTATGGCAAGAAGGTGACGTGGAGGGAGATGTTGAAGTGGATTAGGAAGTAGGAGGGCAGATGACAGAGGACGGATGACAGAGGACGGATGACGGATGACAGATGTTGGATGATGGATGTTGGATGTTGGATGTTGGTGTTTAAATAATTGAACTTTTCTTGGCCCAGGAGGTGCGTCCCAACTGACATCAGTGCTCGGTCCTCAGT
>JANRLV010000110.1:0-53529 GCA_033762195.1 Chitinophagaceae bacterium
GGATGCCTGAAACTCATCATCAAAAACAAAGCGGCATTGATCACCTGTGCCAACGATCTGATTGAAGCCATGGGATGGATGGAAAAAAGAGCGGCCCCTCCTCCCCAACGACTCCTCTTCCCTGAATTAAGTCCGTTGGAAAAAAATATACTGGACACACTCACACGGCATCAACCTCTTCATATTGATGAATTATATCATTTTTGCCAAAGTCCTAACAGTGCCCTTGCGGGTGCTTTACTCAACCTGGAATTGAATAACCTGGTACATGCTCTGCCGGGCAAGCAGTACCGTTTACTTTAAGCAACGGAATGACTATTTTTGTTGTCTTGGATAACTCCAGGCCAACCCTGAAACGGATCATGAGAAGCACCTACGCGTTGATCATCACTATTTTATTCCTTACTCCCTATTTGAAAAGTGGGGGTCAGGCCTGTACCACGCTGGGACAAACCCCGTCGACGGCATTTCCGGTATGCGGGACCTCCGTTTTTACGCAATCCACTGTTCCTATCTGTGCCACAAATGACATTTTTGTTCCGGGTTGTTCGGGTACAGGCGGTGCAAACTATCAAAACAAAAATCCGTTCTTTTACCGCTTTACCTGTTATACCGCCGGAACCTTGGGGTTTCTGATCACTCCTTTGGCCAACCAGGAGGATTATGATTGGCAGCTTTATGATATCACAGGTCGTGATCCAAACGAAATTTTCACTAATAACAGCCTGGTTGTCACCGGTAACTGGTCGGGCTCCTATGGGGTAACGGGAGCATCTGCCAGTGGTGTCAATTTCATTCAATGTGCGTCGGTGCCAGCAGATAATGCGCCCACCTTTGCCCAGATGCCAACGCTTATCGTTGGGCATACGTATCTACTGATGGTGAGCCATTATTCTGACACGCAGAGTGGATATACCCTGCAGTTCGCAGGTGGGACTGCGGTGATCACCGACCCCTTGTTGCCACGTGCCACCAATGCCACGATCAGTTGCGATGGAAGAGTAGTAACGCTGAAGTTGAACAAAAAGATCAAGTGCAGCAGTCTTACAGCCCCCGGTACCGAATTTATCCTCAATCCGGCAGCCGCCACCGTGATCAGTGCGGTTGGCGATAGTTGTACGACGAGTTTTGATGTGGATGAAATTACCATAACATTATCGGGCACCCTTCCCAATAATAATTATGAATTGATCATTCGACCGGGAGCCGATGGCAACACGTTGTTGGATAACTGTGACCGGGGTATTCCGGATGGAGAAACAATTCCTTTTGTTTATAACCCTCCCATTCCCATTTTTGCCGATAGCATTGGCACACCCGGTTGTGCCCCCGACAGCCTGCGGCTCTATTTTCCCAAAAAGATATTTTGCAGTACCATCGCCAGTGATGGCAGTGACTTCCTGGTAACGGGCGGTCCGCAATCAGTGAATGTGATCGGCGCTTCGGGACAATGTATTGCCGGTCAAACTGAATTTGTCACCGTTCGTCTTTCTGCGCCGCTTGTACAAAATGGCACTTACCTGCTAACGTTAAAAGCGGGCGTTGATGGCACCACCATCATCGATGAATGTGGATTGGAACTGCCCCTGCAATCCCTTTCCTTCCCCATTGCGGATACAGTAAATCCTGAATTCAGCATTACGAACCGACTCGGTTGCCGATTTGATACGCTGTTCTTCTCGCATAATGGCGCCAATCAGGTGAACCAATGGACCTGGAATATTAATAACCAGGTTTCATCCGGTATCAATGCCGCGGCGATATTACCGGCCTCCTCTACCAACACAATTAAATTGGTCGTAAGCAATGGCGTTTGTAAGGATTCCCTTACCCAGACATTGATTTTGGATAATGAGGTGAAAGCCTCCTTTGATATCCCCGTAGATATTTGTCCGGAGGACCTGCTGGAGATCACCAACACCAGCACAGGGTTGATCGATTCCTGGCGCTGGGATTTTGGCACGCTCGGAAGCAGCCAGCTTCGTGACCCGCTGCCCCTTTCCCTACCCAGAAACCTGACAAGGGACACCGACTTCATATTGCGGTTACTGGCCACCAATAACAGTCTCGGGTGCACCGATACTGCCTCCAAGTCCATACGGGTATTTGATAATTGTCTTATCGCTGTACCTACTGCCTTTACCCCCAATGGAGATGGGCTGAACGATTATCTATACCCCAACAATGCCATCAAGGCGGTTGACCTGTATTTTGCCATTTACAACCGGTGGGGACAGCTTGTATTTCAAACCCGTAACTGGCAGGAAAAATGGGATGGCAAAGTCAAAGGTATACCCCAGGGTTCGGGCACCTATGTCTGGATGTTGCAATACACCCACCGTGATTCTGGCCAGAAAGTATTTGAAAAAGGGATTTCGGTCCTGATCCGCTAAAAGGATCACCAAAAATTAACCTGCACAGACCTATCCTTTTTCGTCCACCGGATTTCAATCCTGTTGTTCCAAAAATCCCCTTAAGTCAAGGTCAAACGTATTATCTTTGCACATGGCAACAAGAAATTCCACCCCTTCCCCCCAATCAAAGATTTTAGCCGAAGGACTGACCTTCGATGATGTACTACTCGTTCCGGGTTATAGCCAGGTTTTGCCCCGAGAGGTCAATATCAATACCCGGCTGACCAAGGATATCCAATTACATGTGCCCATGTTATCCGCTGCCATGGATACGGTAACAGAAGCGCCGCTGGCCATTGCCCTGGCCCGTGAGGGTGGAATGGGTATCCTGCATAAGAATATGTCGATTGAGGAACAAGCCCGTCAGGTGAGAAAAGTAAAACGCAGTGAAAGTGGTTTGATCCTTGACCCCATTACCCTCCAACCCAATCAGACGATCGGTGATGCACTCCGCATCATGAAAGAAAATAAGATCGGTGGTATTCCCATTGTGGAAAAAACAGGCAAGTTGGTGGGTATCCTGACCAACCGTGACCTTCGGTTTGAAACCGATCCCCGTAAGGAAGTATCGGCGGTAATGACCAAGGAGAACCTGATCATTGCCCCCGAAGGAACCGACCTGAAAAAAGCAGAAAAAATCTTACAGAAACATAAGATTGAAAAGTTACCTGTAGTCAGTAAATCAGGAAAGCTGATCGGGCTTATCACCTACCGGGATATACTCCAACTCCTCAGTTACCCCAATGCAGTAAAAGATAATTATGGCCGTTTGTTGGTGGGGGCAGGTGTAGGTATAACGGCCGATATGCTGGACCGCGTGGCCGCCTTGCAAACAACGGGCGTGGATGTAATTTGTCTCGATAGCGCCCATGGCCACAGCAAAGGAGTTATTACAGCTTTGAAAAATGTAAAAAAGAATTTCAAGATCAATGTGATCGCCGGAAATGTGGGAACCGCCGCAGGAGCAAAGGCCCTGGCAGAAGCTGGCGCTGACGCAGTAAAAGTGGGCATTGGACCAGGATCAATTTGCACCACCCGTATCGTAGCCGGTGCAGGGGTACCGCAGCTTACGGCAGTGATGGAAGCCTATTCCGCATTAAAAGATAAAAAAATACCGGTGATCGCTGATGGCGGAATTCGGTATACCGGAGATATGGTAAAAGCCCTGGCCGCCGGTGCGGATTGCGTGATGATGGGTAGTGTGTTTGCCGGCACCGAAGAGAGCCCGGGGGAAACCATTATTTACGAAGGAAGAAAATTCAAATCATACCGGGGTATGGGTTCACTGGGCGCCATGGCCACCGGCAGCAGTGATCGATATTTCCAGGATGTAGAAGACGATATAAAGAAATTTGTACCTGAAGGCATCGAAGGAAGAGTTGCTTTCAAAGGGGCACTCAAAGAAATCGTTTATCAATATGTAGGTGGTTTAAGGGCGGGAATGGGATATTGCGGGGCCTCCACCATCGAAGAATTGAAAAAAGCAAAATTTGTTAAGATCTCCAACGCAGGCATCCGCGAAAGCCATGCCCACGATGTGGAGATCACCAGGGAGGCACCGAACTATAGCCGGAGATGATTTTGCATTTTAAAATTTGTTGATGTGACGATTTGAAAACTGGGTATGCGTCAATTTTTTCTATCTATACTACTTTTCCTGGGACTTAATGTCGTTGCCCAACCGGATAGTTGTACCATAAAGTTTAGTTTACTGACCTGCACACCCGGAGAGGAACTCTATTCCAGTTTCGGGCATAGTGCCTTACGCATGGTGAATACAGAGAATGGTTCTGATCTTGTTTTCAATTACGGGACTTTTGACTTTAATGACCCTGACTTCTATACTAAATTTACCCGGGGCAAATTGCTTTATTTTGTTTCGGTTGATGCCTTCCCTGATTTTATGATGGAATATCAGTATTTCCAACGGGGAGTGACCGAACAGGACATCCAGCTTACTTGTGCAGAAAAACAAAAACTCCTTTATGCGCTTTATGAAAATGCCAGAGAGGAGAATAAGTACTACCGCTACGATTTTAACTACGACAATTGCACCTCCCGCCTGAGGGATATGATCTGGAAGATGACGGCGGAAAAGCCAACAGTAACTCCCATTGTACCTGCCGGTACCAGTTTTCGCAATCTGATTCATGAGTACCTTGACAAAGGGAAACAGCAATGGTCAAAACTTGGCATTGACATTCTCCTTGGCGCCCCTTTGGATAAACAGGTAACGAATGAGGAAGCCATGTTCCTTCCAGATTACCTGATGAAGGCATTGGATAGTGCGCGGGTGAACGGACAACCCCTTGTCATTTCAAAAAGAGAATTGCTCACCCGAGGACCTGAAGCCGCGTCCTCCTTTTCCGTTGATCCGGCCTTGATCTTTACGATCTTATTCATCCTTTATCTGTTTCCCCTTTTTTCAAAAAATAGGCGGGTTAAAAAAATAAGTGTCATAATGGACGGGCTTCTATTTGGTGTAACCGGGCTGATCGGAATATTGTTGATTTTCATGTGGTGGGGAACCGATCACGCCATGTGCCGAAATAACTGGAACCTGGCCTGGGCACTCCCTACTCATTTAATCATGGCTTTTTTTGTGGCCCGGCAAAAAGTATGGGTTCGCTCCTACTTTCTGATGGTGGCTTTACTATCCGTCATTTTATTAGTGGCATGGTTCTGGCTTCCCCAACAATTGAATTATGGCCTGATGCCGGTCGTGGCTTTATTAGGTTTCCGCAGTTTTTGGATCGGTAAATTAAATGCCCGTCACCATGATAAATAAATCTCTTTTATATCAGGATATTACCTTGCATTATCGGGTAGCAGGATCTGGGAAAACCGTGGTATTGATCCATGGGTTTGGTGAACTCAGTGATATCTGGGATCAACTGATCCGGGAATTAAAAGACTCCTTTCATCTGATCATCCCTGAACTACCAGGAACGGGTAAGACACCGCTGATACAGGATATGAGCATGGAGGGAATGGCGGAAACAATCAAAGCTATACTCGATCAGGAAGGTATTTCCCGTTCGATCCTTATAGGGCATAGTATGGGCGGTTATATCACGATGGCTTTTGCCGAAAAATATCCTGCGCTCCTGAAAGCCTACTGCCTGTTTCACTCCAGCGCTTATGCGGATACGGAAGAAAAAAAGGCCACCCGGCGAAAAGGGATCCAATTCATCCGCGATCATGGCGCCTTTGAGTTTCTCAAAACAGCCACCCCCAATTTGTTCTCACCAAAAACCCGCGATGAAAAACCAGAATTGATCGACCGGCAGATCAGGGGTTTAAGCAACTTTTCGGCTGATTCACTCGTTTCCTATTATGAAGCGATGATCCAGCGGCCGGACAGGCGGGAGATACTGAAAATCAGCAAAGTGCCGGTTCTTTTCCTGGCCGGGGAGAGCGATAACGCAATCCCCTTAGTGGATGTACTGGAGCAATGTCATCTGCCTGAAATATCGTATATTGATGTCCTTAACCAATCCGGACATATGGGAATGCTGGAAGAGCCTGATGAATGCACCGAGGCCTTAAAAAACTTCCTGACGCATCAGATGGATTAAGCATCCCCGTCCGCCTTGTCGCCCATGAGGAAGATCCTCTTACTATTATCCTTGCTTTTTGCTGCCCTTATAGGGGCAGAAGCGCGTCATATCGCTGGCGGAGAAATCTTTTATCAATACATAGGTCCGGGTGGTTCTCCGGGAACCAGTCAATACCGGATCACCTTACGTCTTTTCCGGGATTGCCAATCCAGCGGTGCTCAACTTGACCAACAGGTGAGTATTGCCATCTTTAATAAAAGTAATAATCAGGCGGTTGCCGGTTCGCCATTTGCCTCTAACCTTGACCACATAGAAACCATTCAACGGACCACTGGTTCCCTGCCCTGTATCATCAATGAGCCATTGGTTTGTTATCAGATGGGTTTTTATTATTTGAACGTTACCCTGGCCGATAATGCCCAGGGATATTGGGTGGCCTACCAGCGTTGTTGCCGGGTGGATTTTATTGGCAACCTGAGCCAGCAAAATAATATTGGCGCTACATATGTTGGTAGCATTGCAGGCACTACATTATTGGGTGGCGGCGTAAACTCAAGCCCGCAATTCCAGGTGAAGGATACCGCCCTGGTTTGCCAGAACAGAACCTTCACCCTCGATTTCTCTGCCACTGATCCCGATAGTGATTCGCTGAACTATTATTTCTGCAATGCCTATGATGGGGGTTCGGAAGGCAACCCGGTGATCAATGATCCACCACCCCCACCTTATAACTCGGTCCCTTACGGAAATGGATATTCACCAGGCTTACCCCTTGGTACCGGTGTGTCCATTAATCCGCGTACTGGTATCATTACTGGTATCGCGCCGGTGGCGGGTTCGTATGTGATCGCCGTTTGTGTGGATGAATGGAGAAATGGGCGTGTTATCAATACCCATCGAAAGGACTTCATATTAAAAGTGGGGAACTGTGATTTTGTGGCAGCCCAATTGCCGATCAATATTTCTTCCTGTGACGGTTTTACGGTTACGTTTGAAAACCAAACTCCAACCTCGCTGATCAATTCCTGGGCATGGGATTTTGGTGTAACCGGTGTGAATACGGATGTGTCCGATCTTGAACGACCTACTTTCACTTTTCCAGATACAGGATTGTATAGAGTAAAGCTGGTTGTTAACCCTGGTGACCCCTGTTCCGATTCGGCCTTTGCCAATGTAGCTGTCTATCCCGGCTTTTACCCCGGGTTCATTGTACGCGGTATCTGTTTTAGTAAACCGACCCAATTCATTGATACATCCAGTACCCGATATGGAGTAATCAGCAAATGGCGTTGGGAATTTGGTGAAACCTCTATGAACAGTGACACCTCCTTGCTCCAAAACCCTACTTTCACCTATCCGTCTATGGGAGTAAAGACCGTCACCTTCATTGTGGAAAGTAATAAGGGCTGCGTGGATACAGTGACATCTAATATCTCCATCATTGATAAACCACCGATCGAATTACCCTTTAGGGACACCTTGATCTGTAGCATTGATTCCTTACAGATTCCGGCTACGGCACCTGGAGGTGGTAATTTCTCCTGGACTCCCAACTATAATATCCTGAATGAAAATACATCCACCCCGACTGTATTCCCCAAAGTGACGACCTGGTATAAGGTGAGATTGGATGATAATGGCTGCTTGAATGACGATTCAGTCAGGGTGCGGGTAGTGGATTTTGTTACCCTCAGCCTGCGGGGAGATACGACGATCTGTGCGGGTGACCCTGTTCAATTATTTGCGCAAACGGATGGGCTGCAATTTGCCTGGACACCGGCCGCAACGCTCAATGACCCTACGGCTCAAAACCCCATCGCTTCACCTATCAATACCACCACCTATCAGGTTGTGGCATCGATCGGAAGGTGTAATACCACCAGTGACGTTACGATCCTCACTGTGCCTTATCCGCTTGCCAATGCAGGTAACGACACTACCATTTGTTTTGGTACCACGGCCAGGCTGAATGGTACGGTGAATAATGGCGCCACCTTTAGCTGGTCACCTGAAGCCACCTTAAGCAATCCTCGATCCCTGGTTCCTGTAGCCAGCCCGCCTGCTTCTGCACAGTATATTCTGACATCCTTTGAGAACAATGGTTGCCCCAAGCCAGGACGTGATACAGTCCAGGTGATCATGTTACCAAAGGTCAATGCCTTTGCCGGAAGGGATACAGCCATTGTCGTAGGACAACCATTACAATTGCGCGCCTCTGGAGGAGAATCCTATTTCTGGTATCCGCCAACCGGTTTAAGTAATGTGGCGATTGCCGATCCGATAGCGCAACATGATGGAACTATTGACAGCATCCGGTATTGGGTCCGGGTCATAGATGAAGCCGGATGTTTGGATTCTGCTACTATCCTGGTCAAGATATTTAAAGTAAACCCACAGATATTTGTTCCCTCAGCCTTTACCCCCAATGGAGATGGATTGAATGATGTTGTCCGTCCAATTGCCGTGGGAATTGAAAAAATCGAATACTTCCGCATTTATAACCGGTGGGGCCAGTTGGTCTTTACCACTACTATCAATGGCGAAGGCTGGGATGGAAGGATCAATGGAAAGGACCAGGGCACCAATACCTTTGTATGGTTGGTGAAGGCGATCGACTATCTCGGCAAGCCGGTATTCCAAAAAGGAACGGTAACGCTGATCAAGTAACCGAATGACAAAAGCCAACGGCTAAAAGCGAATAGCTATTCGCTTTTAGCTTTTATTAATGCACTACTTTTGTTCTTGATTGGTTTGATCAAACTACAACTATTTTATAGCCATGCCTTCCATCGCTCTCATTACTGGTGCCACTTCCGGATTTGGCAAAGCCATTGCCGAGAAATTTGCCTCCAAAGGTTATGACCTTATTCTTACCGGCCGTCGAAGCGACAGATTGACCGAAGTAAGCCAGGCTATTGAAAAGAAATACAATGTAGCTGTGCTTCCTCTTTCGTTTGATGTACAAATAAAATCGGAAGTCGACACGGCCATCTCCGGCATACCAACTGACTGGCAGGCGATTGATGTACTGGTCAACAATGCAGGATTGGCCTTGGGCCGGGACCATTTTGATGAAGCCCATTTAGGCGATTGGGAGACCATGATTGATACCAATGTGAAAGGACTGCTTTATGTTTCTAAAGCAGTGATCCCCTTTTTTCAAAAACATAAGAAGGGGCATATCATCAATATAGGATCTACGGCCGGAAAGGAGGTTTATGAGAAAGGTAATATCTATTGTGCCACCAAACATGCCGTGGATGCGATCTCCAAAGCCATGCGCATCGACCTCTTAAAAGATAAGATAAAAGTAACCGTGGTTCACCCCGGTGCCGCCGAAACCGAATTCTCCCTTGTTCGATTTAAAGGCGACCAAGAAATGGCCGATAAGGTCTACGAAGGTTATACCCCGCTTTATGCCGCAGATGTAGCCGATGTGGTCTACTATTGCACCACCCTACCCCCGCATGTTTGCATCAATGACCTGGTGGTGACCTGCACAAGCCAGGCAAATTCATTTTACACCTTTAAGGGATGAGGCTTAACTTGGATTTTTCAAAAAAATAGCTTTACTTGTATCCCCTTACTACCCCAGATACCCTAATCCCACCCTTTTTAATGATTTCCCTTTAGTCCCGTATTACCCCTTGGGAATTATACCCTTGTGTCCAATTTCAGGCTTGAAAATTGCATGATTCATGATAATATCGGTTATATTTAACCCGTTATTCAAATACTATTTGAAGACCACCAATACCCTATTGATGAAACCGTACACCTATATTCTTGGACTTGCCCTTTTGCCCCTCTTTGGTCAGGCTCAGCAATTTGCCTCGGCCACAACGTCCACCACCATCAACAACGGGACTTGTGACACTGGTATCCTTTCGCAGGTGGACAGTCTTAAGAAACTATATGCTACGGATGGCTTTGTCCTCATGAAAGAGGCCTCCATCAGTATGGAAAGCGAATATGAACTTCCCGTTATCGTTCCCCTGAACGAAGGCAGCCTCTATCAATTTGTCTTTATAGGTGAATACAGCTCCAAACTCTATGAGGTCAGGATGTATGACTGGAATGAGCGCATGGTTGTTTTTCAACAAAAAAGATGGGGTGACGTAGATGGTAATGTTATCTCCTATGCCTACCAACCTAAATTCTCCGAATTCCACATGCTCAAACCTGTACAGGTGAATAAGCAGAAGAAAAAAGGCTTATGTGGGTATGTGATGATGTTTAAGAAGGTTGGAGCTGAAACGAAATAGCACTTTTAGCTTTTAGCGCTTAGCCTTTAGCTATCCCTTATAAACACTCCTATTTCCACAAATGCATATGTACCAGCTATTAGCTAATAGCTATAAGCTGATAGCTGTTATTGATTCAGGGAAATCGTCAACTGCACACCTGCTCTCGTATTCGTCACCGGGGCGCTGGTGGCAATCTTTGGAATATTCTTGATCTGCTCGAAGTAGAGCGTGGCCCGCACACGGCTATTGACCACATAGTCAATGGTGGGGTTGATGCGTATTACCTTTTGCCCGGCAGTACCAAAGGCAGTATTTTGATCAAGTTTGCTATTGGCAGTGGCATCATCTCTTATCCCGATATCCAGTTTAAAGGTTACATCATTATCCATCTTCATCTTACCAATCCGTCGGATCAGGGGCAGCCCTTTCTTTCTAAAGTCGGCACCAATCGTGAACTCGGTGCTTCGTTGCTCTGCCAATTGATAATCCACCAGGCTAAGACTTAGCTGTCGGGATTTACGATATTCTATCCGGGTACTTAGCTGGTTGGTAAATGTCATCTCCATTGAGAACAAGGGTTCAAAGCTCTCACTGATCGTGATATTGGGTATCAGGAAGAAGGGCACATAGTTACCTGTGAGTGTATCTATGAACTCGGGGAACCCAAACCGGAACCTGTCCTGGAAGAAAAGAGCCGAGGCGAAGCTGTTCATGCTCAAATTGCTTCGGTACCCGTGGCGAATAGTAACATTGTTGAAAACCTTATCCAGGCCGGGCAATCGCCCCAAGCCGTTATAGGTCAAATTCCAGTTGGGCTTAGGCAATAACCCTTTGAAAGGATTGGAGCGCAGGTTATTGTTGGTATTCTTAACCAGGCTGATACCCAGTGGATCCTTGTTGGTATAGGCGCCAAGGAATGCAGGGATCAATACTTCCTGTGCATATCGTCCATATCCTTCATAGTATCCATCCGCATTCTGGCCGTTACCGGAGGCATAGGGGTTCAGGTCCTTTAATTTTCCGGACATGACCAATCGGTTAGCCTCAAACTGCTTAAAGGTTTCAGACACCACATTGGGATCAAACTTGCTAAAGAGCGTTTGATAGGATATATAACTGATCGAGAATCCACCGGCAGCATACGGGTTGAAGCGTTGTAAAGCTCCTGTTCCCGTGGACGTGGTATCCTTGTACAGTTCAGAGTAGTTCTTGTTGAAATCTCGTTTGATGGTGATATCGATATTCAGGTCACGGATCGGACTGAGCTGTGCCGTGATCTCCAATCGTTCATCATACCGCTGTTGGATCAGGCTATTGAAAATAGGATCATGTGTCAACAGGTTTCGGTTCCCGGCCTTATTGATCCAGTTCGTGTCAGGTTGGTAACCAAATGTAAACCCAAGCCCGGGATTCAATCCGCGCCAATTCTGTCCAAGGATACGGGTGCTGTCCAGATAACCGGGCAACTCAGTACCTGCATTTTGGGAGTATTGTACTTGCACCTGTTTCAGGGACGTCACCAATCCAACCATACCTCTGACCAAACCAGGTATTTCATTAGGTTCTTTGGTCAACTTGCGTAACTGGCGCTGCAGTTTGCGTAATTTCTTTTTAAGTTTCTTTTTATCCTTTTTAGGGATCTTCACTTTATCATTCTCCAAAATCTGTTTGATACTATCCACACTTTTTGTCAACTCCAATACCTGCGGATCCGTACTTGTTGGCGGCGTGGTTTTGTCATTCCCCGTTGCGCGACGGAGGAATTTAGATTTATTATATAGTTCCTCAAACCGGAACTCGGAATTCAGGGTCTTGGTCTGGCTGTTGGTAATGGTGTTACCCAGATTCTTGGCCAGCAGGGAGGCACCGATCCAATCATACCCCGCTTTGTAACTGACACGGGTAGAGGTCCAATCGAGCAAGGGAATCTTACTTAGAGGAAGGGTGTAAGTGATCGTTGCTTCGTGATGGTAACGCGTATTACGTCCGCCTTTGAAGAAGTTACTCTTCACAGAATCCTTTTTCTCCTTGGTATCGATCCTTCCGGCAGGTTCATCAATACGGGCATTATTGGTGGCGCTGAAGTCAATATTCAGGGAACTGGTAAGATCCCAACGCATAATATAGAAGCGATCGAAAGTGAAGTACTTGTCATAGGTCTCTGGCACTTCATATGGCCCACCGCTCACATTGCGGGGACGAAGGGCGCCAAATTGCCTGAACACATCCGCCTTAACCGATAATTGCGAAGGCGCCAGGTTAAAATTGAAATCACGCACCAGATTAAACCACTTCGATTTGGACTTGATCAGGTTCTTGAATGGTTCCACCTTTCTTGGCTGTGGGGCAAAATTGTAGGCCAACGCACCTCTGGTTCGACGGATCTCTTCATTTTCTACCAACGGACTATGGGAGATCGTGCTTGTATGAGAGAAATTGAAATCCCAATTTGATACATCCCATAACTTGGGGCGCTTATCACCTGTCCGGTTCTTTTTAACATTGGTCAGGTTGATGGTCTTGATCGTGGCCACATCGATCGCATTGGTCTTGATCGAATCCCATTTGTCTTTCGTATTGTTATCCAACACCTGCTGCAGGGTAAGATCGAGTGCATAGGGATCATACTCCGGCAAACGGGTGGTACGGCTGATACTGGCATAGACGGGAATCTGGATCGCTGCCTTGCGGGGTAATAATTTACCCAGGTCAAGGTTGGCAGAGATATCAAATTGTCTGAATTCTTCCCGGCTTCTTTCATTCACTTTTTGGTCGAGTGTACCAAAACCGGCACTTCGGGCCGATCCTGAAAAGCTGACATTACCCAGGTCGGCCAGCGTGATATCGACCCTGCCCGTTGCAGCCCATCCACCTTTTTCATCGAGGTTTGAAAGACGAAGCTCATTGAACCAGACCTCGGTACAGACATTCTCACGCTTGGCGTTTTGCACGGCCAGGAGCATGGTTGTCACTTCTCCCAGACTGGGGTTACCGATCATGCCAAAGGTGAGTCCATCGATTGTATTGGAATAAAATTGAGAATTGGAGACACCGGCCTTATCCCGGGCAAGCTTGAGGTCGGTCAGACGGGAAAGATCAAAATCAAGATTATTCTCTGCCGGCCAGATCGCCAATGAATCAGTAGCACCGAAGTTCGTCAATTTTAAAGGCACTTTTACTTCGTAATAGTTGCTAACGGCATCAGTACCGATACGGATGACGGCATTCAGATCGCCATCATTCAGTATTGGTCCACCCTGCACCTGTTCGGCGTGTACAAACATCTGCAGCCGGCCATATTGGCGAAGGTCATATTCAAAATTCCGGAACACCCCTCGTGCCCTTTCCTTTTCCAGTTCACATACCTTCAAACTGATGGATTGCTCATTCAGGAACAACTGTACATTGTTATTACTCAGTTGTTGCTGCCTTTCAATCCCGGGAGGGATCACATATTTGATGGGCTGACGCTGGTCATTTTCCTCCAGGTTCACGGCCAATACTTCCACATTGGAAGGATCGTTGGCGGAAAGCACTTTATAATCTCCGGTCGAATCAATTTCATAATCAAAACGGCGCCATTGGTTACGGATGAGTTCCAGTTTACCAAAACGCATTACCACTGTATCCTCAAAACCAGTCAGGAACATACGGATGAACCGGATGGATTTGAAATCAGGGATATTGCCCACCTTATCCTGATACTCTTTGATGGGGATTCGGAACAGATACCAGTACTCGCTCAATTGCTGCCCATTTACCAGGTCAACAGTTACCTGCCGTTTATCGGTGATAAAGTTGCTTCCCATGAGCATGTTGGGCTGAATATCTACCCGGTATTGGAAATACTCTTCATTTTCGTTCAGGGTATTATCCCTGTTCAATTCTTCCTGGTCAGGATACAGGGTAAAGGCACTGATGAATTGTGAATTCTCGGAGGCCACGGGTGAGTTTCCGTGGGGGTTATTGATATTCTTATACCGGGCCAGGATACCATCATTGGCCGTAAATGTTTCATCACGGTAATAACGGAAGTTATCCGAAGCCGGGTCAACCTGTGCGTTTTGATAGGCAGCAGAACCGGCGCCAAAATTGGTCAGGAGGCTGGTGAGATAGGCCGCAAATTTGGCTTGTTCATCGGTATCGGTCAAACCATCGTATCCCACATCCTGAAAAGGTCTGTCCTCCGGATCATTGCTAAAGGCATTGGTTACCTGGATGGGATTGCGTGGGACTTTACCCCATACTGTTTCATCTGTGGGAATTGAGGCATTGCTGGGTGTAGGCAACCCGTTCTCATATTGCCGCTTTCCATCGCGTAATACATCTTCTGAGATATTTCCCAATTGGAAATAAAGCTGACCACCGGTACTGGAGGATCGATTGGTAAAAGGATCCTTCAGCCAGAATTCAATAAATTCAATATTGCCTGTTTCAAAATCAGTTTGATCGATGTTGCGCATGATTCCACCCCAGGCTTCACGCGGGTTGACAAGACGGCCATTGGCATCAAGACGTCCCGGACGTGATTCAAAATTATAAGGGCCTTTTTCCCGGGGGTAGTAGGCCATGTCAAAAGTGGTCAGCAGCCCCTGGCCATAGTCATTAAACCGTTGCGGGAATACTTCTTTTTGCAAAACCTGTCTTACCTCTGGTCTTGACAATTCATCCAGGTTCTTCTGCAACGGGTTGTTGGAATTGCGGGCTTCCTGTAATACGGTTTCGATATTGTACCAGGCGATCTTCGCGCGGTTGTATCCGTAAGACAGATCATTGTTCAATAAGGCTTCGGGGAAGAGTTCATTTCCATTGGCATCCAGGGCTCCCTGTGGCGTAGAGGCCAGGGTCCAGTTGATCAATGGAAAACGAAGGTCAATGCTGTTTCTGGTTCCTTCAAAATCGTCAATATAGATCACTCCGTTCGCACCCTTTCCGATCTGTTTGGCGTGACCTGGTTTAAGCCAGGCTGCTTCCCCATAGGCCTGGATCGATGACATAGCCCGTGTAGAATAGAAAGGAAGTTTATCCAACCATTTGGACAATCGTGGTATTTCTGCACGATAGTCAAAGTCGACTCCAAACATGGTATTCCGCACCGGGTCCTCCCCATAACTCTGTTTGATAAAGAATGGTCTTTCCCCTACCCTCACAACGGTGGCACCAAATGACAGGTTTTTGTTCAGCAGGTAGTCAAACCGTGTGGCCATGAAATTCTTGGTCTGCATACCAAACACGGCATTGTTCTCATAATTGACGTCTACTGGTAACCCGGAATTAATGATGGCCTGGTTGATGATTTTGAGTGTACCAAAATCATAATTGATCTCATAATCCACGTTCTCCCGTAGAATCTGTCCACCTGCCGTGACGGTGACCGATCCTCTGGGGATATTGATCCCTAATTGATAATCGGTTTGGGAAAGGGACTTGGATTTTCCCGTAATGCGGAATCGGTTCAAGTTGGCAAATGTGGAGGCAATGGCGCGTATCGTATCGTACAGCGGATAGTAAATATATTGGTCCCGAAGTGCTTGCGTGTTATAAACATACTCCAGGTCATGGCCAAAAGGCTCAAGAATGGGGAAGATGATCCGGCTCTGGCTGGAGATCACCGTATATCCTTCCACAAAATCAAACTTACCGTCAGGCTGTGGATCATTCTGATTATTCAACCTGTCTAATTGCAGGAGGGATAACAATGGCTTTCCCTTATTGGCAGGATCAGATACATCGTCCGGAGGAAGGTATTGTTTGATACCGAGGCTGGGTTCTTCGTAATAGATCTTCAGGTCAAAGTCCTGGCGCTCCAGTTGTCCGTACCCAACGGAATAGACGTTTTTCATCATCAGGTCCCATAGTGGGAGGTTTGTCCGTTGGGAAGTGGCTTTAAGCAATTTCAGGAACAGCACAGGTTGTGTATTACCTGAAGAATCCGGAGGTACATCGGTTGAGAATTCACCTACCTGAAATACCTGTCCATTGTAGGTGTATTGAAAAGCGATGGCCAGCACCTCATCGGGTTGCAATTGTTGGTTCAACGAAATGAACCCGATTCGGGGGTTGAAATAATAGTCAGAGGTTTGAAGTTTGCGGGCAAATGTTTTTTCAAAATCCTGAACCGGCCTGAAACCGATACCTGTTAATACACTCTGCACATTGGTTGAACTCCGGGCATTGGGTGTATTGAGCAAGGTGGTATAGAGATCGTTGGCATCATTGCGCGGCAGGTTGTTACCGGAGCCGGTGAGCAATGGGCTAAAGGGTGTATTTTCTCCCAGATCCATAAAACCCACTACATCGCGGGTTTCGGTGGTAGCACCCGTTCGGTTGGTCACCCAAACTTCCACCCGTAGTATTTGAATATTGGAGTTGACCACGGGGAGATTGGCCATCGCAGGATTGTAATTATTCCTGAAATACTGCGCCATCAGGAAGTGCCTGTTCTCTTCGTAATCATCTGCCTTCAGGGTAAAGTTCTGTACAGAAGTACCCCCTTGCAATCCAACGGACTGTCGTTGTGAACGTTGGTTGGCCAGCACACTGGTGATAAAGAGTTTTCCGAATTGAAGTTGCGTTTTGATACCAAACAATTCCTGGGCCGAAGGGATCAGGGTCCCTTTGGACGTGAAGTTCACATTCCCCAATTGGAATTGTTTGACGATATCATCTGCTCCGCCCCGGTAATCCAGTTTCAATTGGTTTTCAAAGTTGAAAGTAGACTGGGTATTGTAATTGATCGGCAGTTTGAGTTTATCTCCGATATTTCCATCCAGTTGCAGGAGTGAATTCATGTTGAAGTCAAACCCGCCATTTTTTCTGGCCCTTTCAGGGAGGGTGGGGTTATTGATCTTCTGGCCCTGATAACCGGCGAAGATATCCACCGAGCCGGTGGGTTTCAATTCGATCTTCCCATTTCCCACGATCCGGTTCACCCAATCCTTCATAAAGGTGAACTTGGGTTTATAGTTCCTTTTGTTCAGGTCGGTCAAAAGTTTGGAGCGATTCCGGAAATAATCCTCTTCATCCTTTCTTCCCTGAAGGGTCAAAAATTCGTTCATGGAATAGCTCATGGGAGTCCGGTAGTATTTGTCGCCGATCTTTTCGACCACATAGTACTGTTTGGTCACCGGGTCATATTCGATGGTCCGTTTTACAAAGGCCGTATCCCGGAGATCAAATGGATTTTTGGACGGAGATGAATAAGGGTCGGAGCGCCGATCGGTCAGGGGGAACTTGGTAGTATCTTGTTGTTGTTGGAAATAACCATGCGGAACCTTGGGGGCATGTCTGGCCATGACCATCCCACTGATGAATAGGACAGGCAATAGTACGAGCGTACGGAAGATATTGGAGGTTCGCTGATCCAAGTCTATTTCTCGACAATTAGTTAGGTAGAAGTTCGGTCGATACGCTTATACGGTTTTAAGTGCTTTCTTGATGACCTCTTCGACGGAGGTATTTGAGGGTAAGGATTGAATAACTTTCTGAACGGCTTGTTCGGCGGTATTCCGACCGATCCCAAGTGCGATCAGAGCATTTAACGCATCGGCATGCAAAGTATTGTGTTTCACGGGAGAAATACTTGTTTCGGCGGGATTTTTGGCCAGTTTGTCCTTCAATTCCAGCACCAGTCTTTCGGCGGTCTTTTTCCCGATCCCTTTGATACTTTCCAGGGTCTTTACATCCCCGGACAGGATGGCCCGGGAAAATTCTTCGGGTTTGAGGTAGGATAACACCATCCGGGCTGTAGCGGCCCCCACTCCGGAAACACCCAGAAGTGACATAAACATCTCTTTTTCAGCAAGTTCATAAAAGCCAAACAGAATATGGGCATCCTCCCGGATCAAAAGGGAAGTGTATAGTTGTCCTTCTTCCAGGTCCTGGATGCGGGTAAACGTGTTCAGGCTGATGTGGACCTCATATCCCACCCCCTGAACGTCAACATGGACGATGGCCGGGGATTTATGTAAAAAACGGCCGCGGAGAAAAGCGATCATGGGGGCGAAGATAGGGAAGGATGTTGGATGTTGGAGGTTGGATGACGGAGGACGGATGACAGATGACGGAGGGCGGAGGACGGATGTTGGATGACAGATGACGGATGACAGATGACAGGGAAGGATGTTGGATGTTGGGCTGCTTGGCCCTGACGTCCGGACCTAGGACATTGAACCTCTGTCATCTGTCATCCGTCATCTGTCATCCAACCTCCAACATCCAACCTCCCCCCTCAAAGCACCTCCCTCAACACCGCCAGTGTCTTCATCACCCCAAAATCCTGCACATGCAGCGCATAATAATTCTCCAGCGAAAACAACAACTGTCTCCTGAAATCGCGGTTAAGCCTTATCGCTTCCAATTCGTCTGGCTGCATCACGCGTAATAATTCCCCACATACCCTGGCCTGTTCACCTTCCATGAAATAAGGGTGCCCTGGTCTTTCATCGACAAAACACCCTTCCTGCAAATCGAGGATGGAATGATGCGAAGAATTTCGGTCATCGATGCGAAAGCCAAAAAAGGTGGCAAAATTCAAGGCGAAATAAAGGGAGAAATTGGCCATCACCGGATCAGTGCTTTCGTCCAGATGCAACAGCGCATCCTCACAAAAATGAAACAGATCGGCATGGGCCTCGGGTTGTTTCAAACATTTGGTCATTAGCTCGACCATGAACTGAGAAACAGCATGACGGGGTATATCGGAAAATAAATGCTGATAGATCCGGTGCCAACGATATTCTTTGATCCGTTGAATATTTTTTGATTCCTGGTGGTAAACGACGAGATCAAGCATCGCGCCGGGCATAAAACAATTGGCCCCTGCACTGCCCTTTTTGGCGGTACGCACACCATTCACGATATAGGATTGAATGCCAAATAGCTCGGTAAAGACCAGCACGATCAGGCTGGTCTCTCCGTATTTAACGGCCCTCAATACGATTCCTTTGGTGGCGTGTGTCATTGGCTGATAAAAACGATCTTGGTGGCAAAGGTTTCCTTTTTTCCATCACTCACCAATACCAGGTAAACGCCGGTGGAGATCCTTCTCCCCCGGTAATCCTTTCCATCCCAAACAGCTTGTCCCCCGAGTGCACGGGTTTGAAAAACCAGTCGTCCATCCAATTCCGTGATCTTGACCGTGGCATTTTCAGCCAGCCCTTTAATACCAATCGTTCCGCCATAACCCGGAGGTACGGGATTAGGAAAAACAAGTACGTTTGAATGGGTCACACCACCTTCCGTAGCCGTACTCCGAAAGGAACAAAGACCATTGGCGGTGGCAAAAAAGACCTCTCCAGTAGAGCCATCTATCGTGACTTGTTGCACATCATTGCTCAGCAAGGGACTATTGGACTCATTGAACTGATATATAATCTTCTCTCCTTCGGGACTTATCAGAAACACCCCGCTACCCGTGGCGACCCATTTGCGATCGGCCCCATCCACAGCAATGCCGCGCACCTCTTCTCCTTTGAAAAGGAAGCCGGCAAAATTGCCCTGTAATACAACCGGGATGATCGCTTCACAAGCCGGCGAACCAAATACTGACTCCGGACATTGGATGATCCCGATCCCGTCATCCGTACCGATCCATACAAATCCGCTTTTATCAAGGGCCAGGCTCAAAACCCGGTTCGATGGCAGGTTACCCTGTCCACCGCCCTGACGAAACCATTTCCACTGATCATCAGAAGGTTGATCAAGCGTATTCTTATCATTGAAACAAAACAATCCATTTCCTCCCGGTGAAATCATCCATTTTTGCCCGGAGCCATCGATCAACAAGGAACCCATGGAGCGATTGGCCGTTGAAAATGGAGGATCAAAGGATAGCCATGCCCCATCTTTTTTTCGGACCTGTAACCGGGAAGCAGCTCCGTCATTACTGATCCAGAGATGACCATCATTGTCCATAGCCAATCCGGCCACACGGTAGATACCAGAAGCAAATAAAGCAGGGGATAAGGGTGAATTCTGTTTAAAGATGGTAAGGCCATCTGCTGGTGTGATGCGTAGCAACCCCCCTCCAAATGAGCCCGCCCAGGCAGTATCCGATTTTGGGTCTGCAACGACCGTCACCATATCAGGTAGTGAATCCAGGGCCGGGAAATTTCTTCCATTATAATTTTTCCATTCCCCATTGTCCAATTGATACAACCCATTTTTATTATTTGCCCCGGCGCGACTTCCCGCACTGGCCCATAAGGTGCCATCACTGGCAAATAATCCACCCAATGCAATGGAGTCGGGAGAATTGGGTCGGAAAGAGCTGGCCCCTGCGCCATCAAAACGGATCAGGGAATTGACCTGATCAGCCACCCAGGTCAGGTTATTCTGACGAATCGCCGCCATCGGTACCAATAACCCCGATTGCAGGCTGTTTAACAGCACGCCGCTATTGTTGATCTCCAATACCCGTCCCTGACCGGGTTGTGATTGACAAATAAATATATTATTTCCCGCTGGTGAAATAGAGTTGACCGACCATCCGGGTGAGTTATGTATCAGGGACCATTGCCCATTGGAACCCAAAATAAATACCTGGTTTCCTACCAGTGCATACAAAGTATTATTGGCTACAACCAGATCACGACATTCACCGGCTGGCAATCCATTTTGTCCGCTCAGTGTTTCCCAGTTGCCAAAAAATGAGGGGTCTGCGTTTGGTCCGGATACCTTTTTTAACCCTTCGGCTGTAGCTGCATGGTAAAGCCCATTGAATAAAACCAGAGAATTCACTTTTACCGGTGTTCCAACATTTCCAATCAGCCAGGTCGACCTGATCTCATATTGATCGGGGTTCACCCGAATCACCCCCAACCCCGTACTCAGAAAAAAATCTCCCTGGATCGCTGTGGCGGCGTAGACCCGCTTATCCCCCGTCACCACTTCGCGTTTGATATCAGGAATATTGAAGATATCGTTGCGATAAATGATATCAATATTACTGTTCGCATAGGCGATCAACAGTTTACCTGACACCGGTTCGTACGCCATACAGGACAGACCTGTCTCATTCAATCCGGTCATTCGGCTATAACGTTCAATGGACTGTTCATCGGTATCTACTGAAAAAAGCGAGTAAGGCGTGGCGCAATAAATTTTTTCTCCGGCTGCCACCACGCCAATCGCTGAACGGTAGGGTAAGTGCTCACGCCATTGGCCAATCGGCGGAATGGGCGATTGCGCTTCCGCCATTGTTGCGAAAAAAATCAGGATGAGGTAGAAGAATTTTTTCAGGGCCACAGTCGAAGTTAGGAAAAAGGGGAACGTGAGACGTGAAACGTGAGACGTCAGTTGTGAGGCGTGAGGCGTGAAACGTGAGATGTCAGTCGTGAATCGTGAGATAAGAACATTGAGGTTAGACAACTTCTCGCGCCTCACGTCTCACGCCTCACGTCTCATGTCTAAACAATATTTCGTTTCTTTGCCGCACAGTAACCAGACATTATGTGGCGTAAACTCGGTCAATTCATTGTAAAATATCGCTTGCCTCTTTTGATCCTTCTGGCCCTATTGACTGCAGGCATGGGTTATCTGGCAAATAAGGTAGAGTTGAGTTATGAATTCGCGCGGGCCATTCCCACCGATAACCCGAAATACAAGGCTTATCAGGAGTTTCGCAAAAAATTTGGCGAGGACGGCAATTTGCTGGTGATCGGTTTTCAAACAGACAGCTTGTCCAATGCCGCCTTTTGGAATGATTTTACAGCAACCTCAAAAACCGTTCGCCGCATTCCAGGAGTAGAAGATATTCTTTCTGTGGCCACAGCGGTCAATCTGGTCAAATCAGCCGAAGACGAAAGACTTCTGTCCATTCCTATTTTCAGGGATACGTTGCTTTCCCAGCAGGAGATCGACAGCAATTTTGCTTTATTAGGGACCCTACCTTTTTACAGAGGTTTTCTGTACAATGCCGAAACCCGTTCCTGGTTGATGGGAATACGGATCAATAAGCAGGTATTGGCTTCCAAGAAAAGGGAAAAGGTGGTCAGTGATATCACCAATATCATGGGTGATTTTGGAATAAGACACCAGGTAGAGATCCACCAAAGCGGTTTGCCCCATATTCGCACCATCCTGGCTGTTCGTATTGCCAATGAAATGAAATGGTTTCTGATCGCCTCTTTTGTATTATCCGCGCTGATCCTCCTGCTTTTCTTCCGGTCCTTATCCGCCATGTGGCTATCCCTTTCCGTGGTCGTCATCGGTGTGATCTGGAGCCTGGGGGTAATGCAAATGTTTGGCTATAAAATTTCGTTGCTTACAGCGCTGATCCCTCCCCTGGTAGTAGTGATCGGGATACCCAATTGCATCTACTTTCTGAATAAATTCCATACGTCTTATAATGAAACCGGTGACAAAAAACAGGCACTGGTATTGATGGTGGAGAAAATGGGGATCGTCACTTTGTTCTGTAACCTGACTGCCGCTATCGGGTTTGCGGTTTTTGCCCTCACCAAAAGTGAAGTGCTGCGTGAGTTTGGCGTAGTGGCTGGTATCAATATCATGCTGCTGTTTTTTATCTCCCTGGTATTTATCCCGGCTGTTTTAAGTTATCTCCCGGCACCCAAATCCAGACATACCAAATACCTGGACAATCCCCGGCTCAACCGTTGGTTGGATCGCCTGGAAAGATGGTCACTCAATCACCGTAAACTCATTTATCTCTATTCATCGCTGATCGTGATCGTTTCGGTAGTGGGGATGTTCCGGTTAAAAAGCGAAGGGTTTATAGTGGATGATATCCCAAAAACGGATAAGATCTACACCGACCTCAAGTTCTTTGAGACCAATTTCCGGGGGATAATGCCCCTGGAGATCATTTTGGATACAAGACAGAAAAATGGTTTGCGCAGAAATGCATTGCAAACCTTTAAGAATATTGATTCCCTTTCCCAGTTCATTGCTGCCCGTCCGGAGATGGCACGTCCATTATCCATTGTGGAAGGAATGAAATTTGCCAAACAAGCCTTTTTTGATGGAGACAGCGCCTATTATTCCGTTCCGGATGAGTATGTGATGCCGGCCTTGAATCAATATTTCAGTGTGCGCCCTTCAGAGGACGGAGGTACCGCCAATTCCTTTTCGCGGATCGTGGCTTCCTTTATGGATAGTACCCGCCAGGAAGCGCGTATCAGCGTAAATATGGCCGATGTGGGAAGTCACCGATTGCCGGAGATCCTGGATTCCATCCAGCAACGGGCCAACCAGCTTTTTGATACCAGCAAGTACTCGGTACGTCTTACCGGTACGTCCGTCACCTTCCAGGAAGGAAACCGATTCATCATCAATGGCCTCAAAGAAAGTATCGGCTGGGCATTTGCCCTCATCGCCGTTTGTATGTTGTACCTGTTTCGCTCCCTCCGTATCCTGGCTTGTTCATTGATCCCGAATATCATTCCACTGGTTATTACCGCAGGGGTCATGGGTTGGGTGGGTATCCGGCTGAAACCCTCTACCGTCCTGATCTTTAGTGTGGCCCTGGGTATCGCGATCGATGTCACCATCCGGTTCCTGATCAATTTTAAACAGGAACTGCCCCGACAGCAATATAATATGCAACAAACTGTGATTGAAACCATTCACAGCACAGGAATAAGCATCATTTACACCTCCCTGGTATTGATCGCCGGCTTTGTCATCTTCTGCTTTAGCGGCTTTGGCGGCACCCAGTCACTCGGCTGGCTCACCTCTCTTACCCTGGTCACCGCGACCATTACCAACCTGGTGTTGTTACCGGCCGTCCTCATTTCTCTGGTCCGTTTTCGCAAGAAATAAAGCCCTTCCGACCGCTTATCAATCATTAACAAATGTTAACAAGTCGTTAACGGACACCTTTGTTGCATAAAAAAGTCCAAAATATGTGTCCTTTAGAGACGAAGTTGTGTAAACCCCGTTTACGCAATTTTTTTTTTGAAACTTAAACTAATTGCACATGAGGAAACTACTCCTGCTTTCCCTGTTCCAGACCTTATTGGTCCTTGGGGCATGGGCTCAAAAGACTGTTACCGGTAAGGTGACAGACAACACGGGGACACCCGTGGCGAACGTTTCAGTACAGGTTAAGGGCTCCCGGACAGGTACGATGACCGATGCGAATGGCTCTTTCGCAATCGCCATCTCTGCCGAGGCAAAAACTTTGGTCTTCTCTGCTGTGGATTTCACCACGGTGGAAGAAGCCGTTGGCGGTCGTACCGTCATCAATGTTTCTCTTGCTCCGCAAGAAAAAGTATTACAGGATGTAATCGTAGTAGGTTATGGTACCCAACGTAAAAAGGAAGTGACCGGCTCGATCGCTACCGTGAAAGGCGCTGACCTGGCCAACAAACCCGTTCAGAGTTTTGAACAAGCCCTTGGTGGTCGTGCTGCCGGTGTGCAGGTAACCATCCCCAGTGGAGTTTTGAATGCGCCTCCAGTGCTGCGTATACGCGGTACCAACTCGATCTCGCTGAGTTCCTATCCGCTGATCGTATTGGATGGTGTACCTATGTACAGCGGCGACTTTTCTGGTACCAGCGCTGCGGGTAATATCCTGGCGAGCATTAACCCCAATGACATTGAGAGCGTAGACATCGCCAAAGATGCCGCCGCCTCTGCCATCTATGGTAGCCGTGCTGCCAACGGGGTATTGTTTATCACCACTAAAAAGGGTAAATCAGGTAAAGCCAAAGTAACCCTTGACAGCTGGGTAGGTTTCACCAACGTATTCGGGCTTCCCGATGTGCTGGATGCCTTCCAGTACACAGACCACAAAAATTCAGCCCTGGTAAATGCAGGTACTTTCAATGCCACCACCAATGCTTTTGCCCTGACCAATGGCCCTGATGGCAATCCCATCAATACCAATTGGTACGATTATGTGTATCGCCGGGGTGTTCAGCACAGCAATACTGTAAGTGTATCCGGTGCAAATGACAATACCAGCTATTATTTCTCGGCTGGTTATACCGATCAGGAAGGTATCATCAAACGCAATGACTACAAGCGTATCTCGCTTACCATGAATGTGGACCAAAAGGTTAGTAAAGCCATCAGCCTGGGTGGAAAGATCCAGTACTCTAATGAGCAGAACCTGGCCGCTGTAAGCTCCGGTTCCCTGGGTGATGCGTTTTCTACCGCAGGTCTGGGTCGTGTAGTACTTGTTACCGCCCCCAATATTTCTCCGTACAACAACGATGGCACCTACAACTATTCCGGCGCCCTGATTGGTGTTATGGGTAATAAACAAGGTCAGGTAGGTTTCAACAACCCTGTGATCCAGTTAGACCAAAACCGAAACAATGCCGAGATCAATCACATCATTGCCAACGCCTATGTTCAAATCAAACCCCTGAAATTCCTGACTCTTCGTTCAGTATTCGGGATTGACTATGTATTGGTGGACAATGAAGTTTATTTCAGCCCTATCTCCGGTGAAGGTTTCTCCACCAATGGTTCGGCCAGCAGCTGGTTCAATAAGAACAAGCGTTGGGTTTGGACCAATACCGCCCAGTTCGATCAAACCTTTGCTGAAAAGCATAATGTAAGTGTACTGGCAGGTATTGAGCAACAGAAATCAGATTTTGTTGGTTATGGTTTGAACCGTATCAATGTATCTGATCCTGCCTTTACCAATATCCAGGGTGGTTGGGCTACGCCTAACACATCTGGTCTTGGAATCGGGGAGAACTATCTGTATTCCGAGTTTGGCCGTGTACAATATAACTACGACAGAAAATATTTCGTTACAGCCAACCTGCGCCGTGATGGTGCTTCTCAATTGGGTGCCAACAGCAAGTATGGTACCTTCTGGGGTGTGTCTGCCGGATGGGAAATTGCCAATGAGAATTTCTGGTCTTCTGCCGGTTTGGACAAGGTATTCAGCAGCTTCAAAATTCGTGGAAGCCATGGCCGGGTAGGTAATATCAGTGGCCTGGGCAACTTCGCCTCGCTTTCCACATTTGGCTCCGGCTTGTATGGAGGGAATGCCACGGTTGTATTTAACCAGGCAGGTAACTCCAACCTTGGTTGGGAAACCAGTACCAAGACCGATATCGGTATCAACTTTGGATTCCTGAATGACCGCATCACGTCTGAGATCACTTATTATAAAAATAATATTGACGGACTTCTTCTTTTTGTACCCCAGCCTCCTTCTGCCGGTTTGCCTTCTGCGCTTCCCGACAACGTAGGTACGATGTACAACAAGGGTGTTGAATTCATGGTCAGCGCTACGCCTTTTGCCAAGAAAGATTTCAGCTGGACCACCTCGTTCAACATTACCTATAATAAAAACGAAGTGACTTCGCTCGCCCTTGGTCTGGATCAGATTCTTTCTGCCACCGGTGGTTTGGAGAATCCCAGTATCACAAAACCTGGTTTCCCCATTGGTATGCTGTTCATAACCCGCACCAACGGTGTGGATCCCGCCACCGGAAGAAGGATCTTTGTCAATAAAAACGGACAGGATGTATATTTCCAGCACGTAGCCCCCACAGGACAGAACCGTTTCTCATTTGCCGATGGTTCACTGGCCCCAACTGTAAGTGCGGCTGATGCAGCTCCTTATAAGAACACGAACCCCAAATATGTAGGCGGTTTCGACAACACTGTTCGGTATAAGAATTTTGAAATGAACTTCCTGTTCACCTACCAACTTGGATTTTATATTTATTATGGAACTCAAGCGGGTCTGCGTGACCAACGTTTCTGGAACAATGAAACAGCAATCCTGCGTAAATGGACCAAGCCCGGTGACATCACCGATATTCCCAAAGCAGTATTTGGCGACAATATCTCCAATGGTTCTGCTTTCCCGCTGGATGTAAACGTTTTCAAGGGTGATTTCGTGAAACTGCGTTCGTTGAGCCTGGGATATAATATTCCTAAGAATATTGTAGACAAAGCCAAGATGAGCTCTGCCCGTTTCTATGTAAGCGGAAACAACCTGCTCATTTTCACCAAATATCCCGGTCCCGATCCTGAGGTTTCTTCCAACGGTAACGGTACCACCAACCAGGGTATTGACCGTAATACCGTAGGTAATGCGCGTACAATCACTGTTGGTTTAAACATTGGATTCTAAACCCTTAAAAAAGAAACGTATGAAATTCAAACAATATATAGTTTCACTGGGAATGCTTGGGGGCCTGTTGGTCCTTGGCACTGGTTGCCAGAAGAGCAACCTCAATCCCGTTCCGACCACTTCGATCTCCGATCTCTCGGCTTTCGATTCACAAGCCCGTATCGAAGGTCAGGTGCGTTCGATCTATGCCACGATCAAAAACGCCGGCATGTTCGGAGGCCGTTACCAGATCTTCAATGATATCCGTGGTGGCGATTTCATGAACGACCGGACGAATGTGGTGACCGGATATGATATCTGGAGCTACACGCCGAGCAATAGCTCCACCAACAGTGTGGAGAACCATTGGGGCCGTGCTTACTATGCCATCAACCTCGCAAATGTGTTCATCGATGGTATGGCGGCAAAAGGTACCAGCGTTGTGGGTGATGCATTGTCCAAGAATTATCTTGGAGAAGCTCGTTTTCTGCGTGCCATGTGCTATTACTCCCTGTTACAATTCTATGCCCGTCCTTATTGGGATGGCGCCGGAAGCAAACCAGGGGTTCCTCTTCGCCTGACCGGAAATACCAGCTCGGCTGATTATGCCGCTGCCCGTAACACGGTAGGTGAGGTATATGCGCAGATCATCGATGATTTGAACTTTGCTGAAACAAACCTGCCGCTGAACTACACCTCTGCCACCCTGAACACCACGCGTGCTCATCGCAATACCGCTATTGCCATGAAGACCCGGGTTTACCTCAGCATGCAGCAGTATGCCAACGTGATCACGGAAGCCAACAAGATCGTTACCGCTACGGCTCCGTTCACCGCTACGACTGGTGTTGCCCATGCCTTACAGGCCAACGTTACCAATGTATTCAAAACACCTTATACCACCACCGAGTCTATTCTGTCAATGCCCTTTGCTTCGAATGAACAACCCGGCACACAGAACCAGTTAGGTTACTATTACCTGCCTGCTGCCGTGAATGGTGGTAATGGAGAATACTCCCTGCTTTCTACCGGGATCGTTTCGAATACGGGTTGGTTGGCTACCGATTTGAGAAGGACTTTGGTCGTTACCTCAGGTGGTAAACAATATGTTTCCAAATTCCCCGGTGCCGCTCCGTTCATTGACTGGGCTCCCGTGATCCGCTATGCTGAGGTCATCCTCAACCTGGCCGAAGCCCGTGTGCGTTCTACAAATACAGTAGATGCCCAGGCCATCGCGCTGTTGAATGCCATCCGCGGCCGCTCCGATGCTACCACCGTCTTCACAGCAGGTAGTTTCGCTGATGCTACTGCGCTCGCCGATGCGATCATGACCGAAAGAAGGATCGAATTGCTCGGTGAAGGCTTTGCCGGCTCTGACCTGACCCGTCTGGGACAGCCCCTGCCCGCTAAACCCGGTGTAAACTCCATCCCGGCCAGTGGACAACAATATATTTGGCCCATCCCGTCTAGTGAGTTGTTACTCAACCCCCTGATGACGGATAACTAAGTATTGCTTATACTCTGATTGTCAAAAAAAAGGCCCCCAATTGGGGGCCTTTTCCGGTTAAATAACACCTAGTATAAACATAGATAAAGTCTTATACAGTATATTTTTATTAAATATGTTATTTCTTGAATTTCCGTGGGGCAACCCATGATGCAGCAAAAGCCGATAAACTATTGTCATCAAAGACGTTTTGCCTGATATTTTCAATTTTACCGGGCAAAAAAATCAACAGTTTACCAACAATTGTCAGTAAGCTGCTGTTAATTTGCGGATTATTAACAAAATTTAAACCAAGTACACATGAGGAAATTGCTAGCTCTTGTAGCAGCCTTCGCATTCTTTTCCCTGAATGTGTGGGCGCAACGAACCCTTACGGGTAAGGTTACAGACGAGAATGGAGCCCCCCTCTCCAACGTATCTGTGGTGGTCAAAGGAACCAGCACCGGTACAGTAACCAAGACCGACGGTACGTTTTCACTGTCTGTTCCTGCTGGTGCCCGCGAACTCGAGATCAGCTCGTTGGGATTCGCCGCACAAACCATTGCCATCGGCAGCGGTTCTAATTACAATGTCTCTCTGGTATCTTCCACTAAAGACCTGAATGAGGTGGTTGTTACGGGTATCACCCGGGTTCGCCGCTCGCAGTTTGCGGGTGCAGCCAGTAAGATCGATGCCCGTCAGATCGTGGATCGTCCAGTTGGATCATTTGATCAGATCCTCCAGGGTCGTGCCCCCGGCGTACTAAGTTTGACTGGTTCCGGTCAACCAGGTACAGCCTCTACATTGATTATCCGGGGTAGCGGTTCTGTTCAAGGAGGAAGCCAGCCACTTTACATTGTGGATGGTATCCCAGTTGAAGCCGGCGTATTCCAGGCTTTAAACCCCAATGACTTTGCCTCGATCGATGTATTGCGTGATGCGGCTACTGCGGCCCTGTATGGTTCTCGAGGTTCTGCCGGTGTGGTGGTGGTTACTACCAAACGTGGTACTGGTGGAAAAATGAAGCTGTCTTACAGCGGTCAGATGGGTATCAAATCCAAACCTGATTTTGCCTTCCGCCCCATGACCACCGCCGAATTGCTCAAAGCACAGGAGCAATATGGTTCGATCGTAGGTGGTTCATCCAATAACAACTCTTTGCTCACGGGTTGGTATTTATCCAAAAACAACCCTCGTTATGCTACGCTGAATGCTACTCAGCAGGCAGCCGCTGACCGGGCCCTGGATTCGATTTCTCAGATCAATACCAACTGGGAAGATTATTTCTTCCGTCCTGGTAATTTCTCCAACCACCAGATCACACTTTCCGGTGGTACAGGAAAGACGCGTATTTTCAGCAGCCTCGGTCTGTACAATGAAGAAGGAACCACTGATCGGACAGATATGAAGCGTGTAACCTTCCGTAACAACGTGGATTATGCCGATGACAAATTTTCGCTTTCTGTATCCTCTAACCTCGGTTATGTGAAGCGTAACTTCCAACAAACTACCCAAACCAATGGTGTAGCAAACCCCTTCCTGGCAACGAACATTGCCCTTCCTTACAAAAAAGTGTTTAATCCCGATGGTACTTATGCAGCAGGTGCAGGCTTCCCCGATCTGGGAGCTACCCAGCTTGACCTGACATATTGGGATGAGAACTATAATGATCAGATAAAAGCTACATTGGGTTTTACAGCTACCTATAATCTGACCGAGAATGTATCCGTTGCGCTTACATCTGGTATTGACTTTCGCGAAACGCAGAACACAAACTATGGTAGCCAATTAGCTTACACCCGCAGAATATCATCCAGCATTACCGGGCGTGCAGGATTCCAGAGCGAATCGATCAGCCGTTTCCTGACAAGCAACATTCGCCCTTCAGTGACCTTTAAGAAAGTATTTGCCGAGCGTCATGACTTTGAATTCAGCGCCATCGGAGAATATATTCAGGAGAACGCGAAAGCCTTCAACCTGACAGGTTTTGGTATTGACCCCCGAACGCCCAATACCCCCGCTGCCATCCAGGTAGGTAACGCCGCCAACCAATTGTTCATTCAGGCAGGTGGTTCTAAATTCAGAACTGCCATTGCTTCCGGACTGGCCCTGGCCCGTTACACCTTTGATGGTAAGTATACCCTGACCGGATCTATCAGAAGAGATGGTTCTTCCAAACTTTCTGAAGATAACCGTTGGCAGAATTTCTATGCCGTTGGTGCTATCTGGGATATGACCAAGGAAAGCTTCATGGATAATATTCGCGCGATCAATGTAATGCGTATCAAACTTAGCTATGGTAGCGCGGGTAACCACAATAACTTCCCCAGCAATTACCTGTACCAGGCTCGTTTCGCAACCGGTAACTATTCGGGTTTAACCACACAGGTAGCCAACTATCCCGGTAACCCCGATGCCCGTTGGGAAACCATTTATACAACCAACTTAGGTATCGACTTTGAGATTGTCAACAGAAGAATCTATGGTGATATCAATCTTTATAACAGAATCACCAAAGATCTGTTTGTATCAAGAAGACTCCCTCCATCAGTGGGTGGATTTGGCTGGCAGATCGACGTCAACGCCGGCGAACTTGGTAACAAGGGTGTAGAATGGAACCTGAATTTTGATGTGATCCGAAACCGTAACCTGACCTGGACCTTGTTTACCAACGGTAGCTACAACAAAAACGAATTGTTGAGCCTCGGTGGTGAAGAGCCGTATGAAAGTGGTACTTCCTTCCTGAAAGAAGGTTTGCCCCTGGGTTCACACTACGAAGTGAAATGGGGTGGTGTTGATGCCGCTACTGGTCAACCTTTGTATTATGACCTTGATGGCAAATTGACCACAACCTATGCTGCTTCAAATTCTGTTACCGATTTTGGTACCTGGGAAGCCCCCTGGAAAGGTGGTTTCGGTACAAGCTTACGCTATAAGGGTTTTGACTTTAGCGTTCTCTTTAGCTGGCAGGAAGGTGCTACCAAGGTAGACAACCTCGAATTCTTTGTTGAAAACCCCGTAGGTTTCCTTGGAACCGGTCAGTTCAACCAATCCGCTGACCTGAAGTTCTGGACCAAACCCGGTGATGTAGTAAACACCCCCAGCCCGCTGTATGGTGTGAACTTCTCTTCGAAATTGATCCATGATGCTTCGTTCCTCCGCTTCCGGGATGTGACCTTGAGCTATACACTCCCTGAAAGCACAACAGCAAAACTGAAGTTCATTTCCAATGTGAAGTTTTATGTACAGGGTACGAACCTGTTCATCTGGACAAAATGGAGAGGTATGGACCCCGAGGCTGGTGCCGTTAACATCAACCTCAGTGAATTCCCCAACCCACGGGCATTTACAGGCGGTCTTAATATCACTTTCTAATAATACCCACTTAAAACAGTATGAAAATGAAATATCTAAAATATAGTTTACTCCTTCTGGTCGGAAGCCTGGTGCTCATCTCCTGTAAAAAGGAGCTTGACCAGCAGCCAACGGATTTCATTGCGGAGGAAAATGCCTTTCTCACCTTTGACCATATTCAACTTGGTGCGAATGGCGCTCACGGTGCCTATGGTGCCTACCTCAATGACCTGTATGCAAGTGCCCTTGTTTCTGATGAAGCTCGCCTGGGAGCAGGGAATGCTGGTCAGGGTGCACTGGAATATCGCTACCAGTTCAGTTCGGATGCCACTACAGGTGGTTCGGTAACTGCCGCATGGGGCGCCTATTATTATCTGATCGATCAGATCAACAGGATCCTGCCTAACATCGATCTTGTTACCGCACGTCCGGAACAGGAGCCTCGTCGGAATATTGTAAGAGCACAACTCTTAGCCTTACGCGCTATTTCTCATTTTGGAGTTCTTCAGGATTATTGCAAAAATTACAATGCAACAGAGCCCCTGGGTGTCCCCATCATGACTGTTTCCGACATTACACTTAAGCCCGCCAGAAATACCATGGGTGAAGTAATGGCACAGATCGAAAAAGACCTGAATGATGCAAAGGCACTTCTACCCGCTGTAACGGTGGCCACATTTACCGATACAACCATCAACCGAATCAATCTGGCCGCCTTCCAGGCCCGGATAGCCCTTTACAAGGGAGATTATGACAATGCCATCACTTATGCTACTGAAGTAATCGGCTCAGGTATAAAACCACTGGTAAGTGGTGCTAACTTCGCCGGCATCTGGACGGACGCCAACGTGAACGAAACCTTGTACCGCGTTCGCTACCAGAACGACGCAGCAGTTGGTGGATTATTCACAACCATTGGTGGTGTGATCTATATCGCTCCTTCGGATAAGTTGACAGCCACCTATGACCAAGCTACGGATATTCGCTATTCAGCTTATATTGGCACCACCTCTGGTGGCGATCGTTATGTCAACAAATATTACACTTCCTCACGTGGTGGTAGAATAGTTGATTTGAAGGTCTGCCGGATTTCTGAAATGTACCTCATCCGGGCGGAAGCAAATGCCAAGAAAGCTAGTCCAAACCTGACCGCGGCCGCCGCTGACCTGAATGCCGTTCGCGCTGCCCGTATCACTGGCTATGTAAACGAAACATTTACTACCGTGAACGACGCCGTAACTGCTATCCTGAATGAAAGATTCAAGGAGTTGGCACTGGAAGGATTTCGCCTTTTTGACCTGAAAAGAAATAATCTGCCTGTTTCCAGAAACGCATCAGATGCCAGCCCCGACTGGCAGACACTGCCCGCCGGAAACTTCAGGTTTGTATTACCTATTCCTCAGGCCGAAATGATCGCTAACCCGAACATGGTTCAAAACGACGGGTACTAAATTAATCTGTCAAGCTTTTAAATAAATTAATAGAAAGCATATGAAACAAATCATGAAAATACTTCCGGGAATCCTCCTCCTCGGCTTGGTGACCATGCTGAGCTGTAACAAGGAGAATCCCTACGAAACAGTCATCCCTGATTCCCAGGTGAACTTTGTAGGAGCGGTTAACCAAACCTACATTGTTGGTACTCCCACCGTGGCGGCTTATACCGTTACTGTTGGTTCTACCGATGTGATCAGCGAAGACCGTGTGGTGAATGTGAACATCTCCTCTCCTACAGGAGCTGCTTCCGGCGCCCAATACACTGCCTCTGCCACTTCCGTAACCATTCCGGCCGGACAAGCTACCGCTACCTTTACCATTCAAGGTATTTACACAGCCTATACCGCTGGACGTAAAGACACCCTGGTATTGGATATCGTAACCTCCGATAAAGTAAAAACAGGGACCATCCGCCCTCAGGTAAAACTGTACATGCGCGGACCCTGCTTTGAAGGAGATATCGTACTGAGTGAAATGAGAGGCTCCTACCCCAATACGGTAGAAGATCTTGGTGGTAGCGGCTATGGCCCCTACACCACCACCATCAGCACAGCTACGTCCACCGGTCCCACATCCGGTTCGGTAACCATCACCAACATCTTTGATTTTGGCTGGAACCCGATCACCGTCAACCTGGACTGGTCAAACCCCGCTGCCGTGGTTGTAAATATCCCCACCCAATCTGGAATTGGTGATGCCGGTACCATCAGCGCTACTTATGCCGGACAGGATATTTCGGTTCGTGCCTTTGCCGGACAAACAAGCACTTATTCCTATTGCCAAAAGACCCTCGCCCTGAAAATGCAATTGGGCGTTACTGGTCTTGGCTGGTTTGGTGCCCTGTACCAAGTGAATATGGCCCGTTAATAAACCGGTACCTGATATAAAATAAAACCCCGCGCATGTTTTGCGCGGGGTTTTAATTTTATACATTCTCTTTCTTACTTCAATACCTCTATTAACTTACTCTCCAGCATCGAACCGCGCAGGTTCTCGGCGATCACCACCCCTTCCGGATTTACCAGTACATTAAAAGGAATACCGGTTACCTGATAGGTATTGGCGGCCACCCCCTTTTCGTCAATCAACTGTGTCCAGGTAAGTTTGTCTTTTTCAACTGCCTTTTTCCAGGCACTTTGATTCTCATCCACCGAAACGCCAAGCACTGTAAAATTCTTTGCCTTGTACTTATTGTACGCCGCTACCACATTGGGGTTCTCCTGTCGGCAAGGCCCGCACCAACTGGCCCAAAAATCAACCAACACATACTTTCCTTTATAAGAGCTCAGTGTTACAGCATTGCCATTCATATCCTTCAATGAGATCTCGGGAGCCGGTCTGCCGGTGAACAAAGCCCCTTGCTGAGGTTGTTGGTTCGGTCGGTTCATGGCAGCGATCAAATCATTGTACCGTTTATTGGCGGCCATTACATTGGCATCCTTTGGATATTTATCGGTAATGGCTTTCAATACCACCCCATACTCTTCCGGCGAAAAGAAATTCTGGTTGAATTGTAAAGCCAACACCTGTACCACCGGACTCGTGCTGGACTTTACCAGCGCATCCACATCCTTCTTTAAACTTTTAATGAGTGACTCCATATTTGACCGTATGCCAAGCATGACACTATCAGCCGCACCAGCCTTGCCCGCACTGTCCATCACCTTGCTCAAACTATCATACCCTCTCAAATAGGTATTATTGGTCAAAAAGAAATTCTTCAACGCATCTGTAGCGGGGGAACCACCATAGAAAAGAGATTGTTGCCCTTTGGCCAGGTCACCCGTGATCTTGATCTTGTTTCCATCACTGACCATGGAGCCAAAAGGGTAATTCTGGGTATTGGTACGCAGATAAAAAAGATCTTCGCCCGTTATATCAGCGATCATGATAAAACTCCCGTCGGGTTTAATCTCCGCTGAATCAATGGGTTTGCTTGTGCCGGTTTCCAACATGATCTGGTCCAGGTAAACCTTCTGTGCATTCAGGTTGGCGATCTTCCCTTCCACCGTATAGGTATGGGTGGTCTTTTGCTTACAAGCCGCAAGCAATCCGAGCAGGGCAATAATCGTGAGTAGTCTTCGCATTATTATTGTTTTGTTGTGAGTAGTTTCAGTATGATCTCATTCACCACCTTTGGATCGGCCTTTCCCTTTGAACGTTTCATTACTTCACCGACAAACAGGGCCAGTAACCCTTTTTTCCCTTTCTGGTATTCCTTTACTTTGTCGGCCAGTTTGGCCAATACTTCCTCAATTATCGGTTCTAGTTGATCGGCATTGCTCTCTTGCAAAAGGTTCAATTCCTGTGCCAGGGAGAGTGGGTCCTTATCGGGTGATTGAAGTAATGATTGAAATAAGCGGGTACTGGCTGAAGAAAAACTAAGTTTCCCTTCCTGCACCAGATCGATCAATGGCGCCAGTTTCCCGGGTGAAAGGGGGAATGATTCAATACCGGCACTATGTTCATTCATCCAATTCTTTACCGGACCTAACATCCAATTCGCCGCGGCTTTGAAATGAGGGGTATGCGTAATCAGGTTTTCAAAATACTCGGCTATTTCCTTTTCTTCGGTCAACACACCCGCATCATAGGCGGATAATTGAAATTCGGTGGTATAGTGTTGTATTCGTTGAGCAGGCAGGGCTGGTAGCGATTTCCGGATATCTTGCAAGAACTCTTCTGTGAGGTCAAACGGTGTAAGGTCCGGTTCCGCGAAATACCGGTAATCATCCGCTTCCTCTTTATCGCGAATAGCGAAGGTGGTACCATTATTGGCATCAAAACTCCGGGTCTGTTGCAAAATGGTCTCTCCCCGCTCGAGCATACCGATCAATCGTTGCGCTTCATGATCAATGGCCCTTTTTACATTGCGTATGGAGTTGAGGTTCTTTACTTCCACCTTGGTGCCCAGCTTTGTCTCTCCTTTTTTCCTGACAGAGATATTGGCATCACAGCGCAGGCTTCCTTCTTCCATATTGCCATCACAAATGGCCAGATAGCGTACCCGCTTGCGTATCTCGGTGAGGTAGGCAAAAGCCTCTTCACTGCTGCGAATATCGGGTTCCGTTACAATCTCGATCAGGGGTACCCCTGCCCGGTTGAGGTCAATGCAGGTAAAATTTTCATCCACATCATGAAGGCTCTTCCCCGCATCCTCTTCCAGGTGGATCCGGTTGAGGCGTATCATCACGTCCTTCCCTTCCACTTGCACCGTCACCTGACCGCCTTTGCAAATGGGTGTGGTATGTTGTGATACCTGATACCCTTTGGGCAGATCAGGATAAAAATAATTTTTGCGGGCAAAATAGTTGTACCGTTCAATTGCGCAATCACAAGCCAGACCCATTTTCACGGCAAAAGCAATGGCTTCTTTGTTCATGACCGGAAGGGTACCGGGATGCGCCAGGGAAACGGGACAAACCTGGGTATTTGGGGAATTGCCAAACTCGGTGCTGTCCCCGCAAAACAATTTGCTTTTGGTCAGTAACTGGGCGTGAACTTCAAGCCCGACTACGATCTCATAAAAAGTGGAATTTTCGGCCATCAGAAGAGCAAAATTAGGGAACTGGGCCGAGGAAATGAGTGAGTATAGTTACAAGGAGGCCGAAGCATCGGCCTCCCTGTTCTATGCAATAAAATACGTTACAGATCCGCTGTTTTCAACTTACGCGGCACTTTGATCTCCAAACTTTTCTCTTTCCCACCACGCAACAATTTAACCGGAACGGTAGCTTCTTTGGCCTTCAGCTTCTCACGATAGAGTTTGGCCACCTCATCGGCACTATTCACTGCTTTTCCGGCAAATTCGGTGATCACATCGTCAACAGCGATCCCGGCTTTGGCAGCATTGCTTTCCTCATCCACCTCCAGCACTTTCACGCCCTTTCCATCCTCTGTGTCCTGTACAGAAAGCCCCAACCGCATTTCCTCATCAAAGTAGGGGAAATTGAAATTGTCAAACCGGTCTACACGGGGAATGGAAAATGCCTGCCCACGGGGAATCTCCAAACCACGAAGTGCTTCGAGTTCACGCATTTCAGGCATCGTTGCATTAAAATTATAAACCCCGGTTACACCTTCCAGTTTGCCCAATTCGGCTGTAGTGGTCAGTTCTTTTTTATCCCGCTTATAAGTAACTTTTACTTTGTCACCAGGTTTGTGGCTCCGAATGGCCTTGGTCAGATCATCTGGTGATTCGATCTTCTCATCTTCTACTTTAAGAATAAGGTCACCTTCTTTCAAACCGGCTTTCTCTGCTCCACTTTTATCAGTTACACTCATGATCTCTACCCCATCGTCCGTAGATTCGGTGGTAACACCCAGCATGGCGCGGTTACCCATGGTGGTAGAAAGAGCAAAAGGATGGTCCTGATTCCAGTTCATCTTCCAGTCACCTCCACCTGAAGCAATGGATAAACCCGTTGTACCCTTGAATTTGTTGGTGATCACTTTGATGTCTTCATCCTTCATGTCATTTACATCCTTACCATTGATGGTCACCTTATCACCATCGATCTCCACCACGATCTTTTCATTCTTTTCGCCGGTTTTGGTAATGATGATCTGTTGTACATCCTCTTTATTCTTCTTCTTTTCCTTCAACTTCTCATCCTGTGCATTTACCCCACCTACCACCAACAGGGCGGCAAGGATCAAAGAAGCGGGCTTCAAAAATTGTTTCATAATGCGTTTGTTTTTATACTACGTTAAATTTCGTAGATCAAATATAGAGTTTATTCCGAAATACGAAAATCTTCGGAGGGTCATTTTAGGATTTCTTTATGACAGGACAAAAGGCCAAAAGCTAAGCGCCTTTAGCTATTAGCTCCTGGTTTTTAGTCTCTTTTGAATTTAAAATCAATAATTTATAATAATTGTCGGATGGCGGCAATACTCTTCTGCAGCCCCGCCACATCCGACCCGCCGGCCGTAGCCAGGCCCTTCTGGCCACCGCCACCTCCCTTGATCAGGGGGGCGATGGTCTCTTTGATGAGTTTACCCGCATCCAGCCCTTTAGCGGCGATCACGGTCTCGGAAATACCAATGGCCACATAGGGTTTGCCATCCACATTGGCACCAAGAACGGCGACATAATCTTTGAGGTTATTACTTAGGTCATGACAGAGTTTTTTCAACGCATCCGCACCCGAAACTTCCACGATATCGGCTATATAAGTAATGCCATTGATGATCTCGTCCTTTTGAAGCAGTTCATTGCGGATCCCAACCAGCGCACGGTTTTCAAGTCCTTCGAGTTTCTTGCGCAGGGCTTGAATTTCCTGTACCTGGTTCTCCACCGCCGCTTTAATATCTTTGGGGTTTTTAAGTATGGCCCCGATCTCTTTGAGTTGCTCTAATTTTTCTGCCATATAGGCTTCTGCCTGCTGACCACATACCGCCTCAACGCGACGTACCCCGGCAGCCACAGCTGTTTCGAGTTTGATCTTGAACAAACCCAGTTCCCCTGTGGCACCAACATGGGTACCCCCACAGAGTTCCACGGAATAGGTGGGATCAATGATCACCACCCGCACCATATCGCCGTATTTCTCACCAAACAGCGCCATGGCGCCTAATTGTAAAGCCTCTTCTTTGGGCATTTCCCGGATAACAACCGGTATATTCTCGCGGATCTTTTGATTAACGATTTGTTCAATAGCCGTGATCTCTTCCTCGGTCACTTTGGCAAAATGGGAGAAGTCAAAACGCAAGTGTTCCTCATTGACCAATGACCCCTTTTGGGCTACATGCGTACCAAGCACCTGACGCAAAGCGGCATGCAAAAGATGCGTGGCTGAATGGTGCAGGGCAATATGCTGACGGCGCTCAACATCCACCCGGGCAAAGGCTTCACCCTGCAAGTCCTGCGGAAGCGTATCCGCAAAATGGATGATCAGGTCATTCTCCTTCTTTGTGTTGGTGATCTGAATGGTATGACCATTGAGTTGCAGGGTGCCGGTATCTCCAACCTGTCCGCCACTCTCAGCATAGAACGGGGTTACTTCCAATACCAGTTGGAACTGGTCCTTCCCTTTAGCGCTCACTTTCCGGTATTTCACCACGCGTGTCTCGATCTCGAGGGAGTCATATCCCACAAATTCATGCCGGGCATAATCATCCAACACCACCCAGTCACCAGTATCGACCGCCGCGTTCTCACGACTCCGGTCTTTCTGCTGTTTCATTTCGGCATCAAAGCCCTTTTCATCTACGGGAAGCTTGTTCTCTGCAGCGATCAGGCGTGTCAGGTCAAGCGGGAACCCATAGGTATCATACAATTCAAATGCATCCTTTCCTTTGATCTCTTTTTTATCACCCGTGCCGATGATCTCATCGATCCGTTTGAGGCCCTTTTCAAGGGTACGAAGAAATGTTTCTTCTTCTTTCAGTACCACCTTGGCCACAAAATCCAGTTGTTGATGCAATTCGGGGAATACGGTACGGAATTGCTCAGCCAGTACGGGTACCAGTTGGGTGAGCAGGGGTTGTTTATAATCCAGGTAAGAATAGTAATAACGAACAGCCCGGCGAAGGATCCGTCGGATCACATACCCTGCACCGGTATTGGAAGGCAATTGTCCATTGGCGATGGTAAAACTGATGGCACGTATATGGTCGGCCAGCACGCGAAAGGCGATGGCTTCTTTGGTATCGCTGTAATCGTATTTCTTGCCGGTGATTTTTTCGGTGGCGGCAATGGTGCCGGTGAAAATATCGGTATCGTAGTTCGAGGTCTTCCCTTGAAGTACCCTGACAAGACGCTCCAATCCCATTCCGGTATCCACATGCTTGGCAGGAAGCGGTTCGAGGGAGCCATCTTTCTGGCGATTGAATTGGATGAATACATTGTTCCAGATCTCGATCACCTGCGGGTGGTCATTGTTCACGAGGGTTTTGCCATTCACTTGTTTTCTTTCGGCTTCGGGGCGGCAGTCTACATGTATCTCGGTGCAAGGGCCACAGGGACCGGTATCCCCCATTTCCCAGAAATTATCTTTTTTATTCCCCAATAAGATCCTGTCCTCCGCGATCCATTTCTTCCATTCGCTGAACGCCTCTTCATCCTTTGGAATATTTTCTTTTACATCTCCTTCAAAGATCGTTACATAGATCCTGTCCTTGTCGATTCCATACACATCGGTCAACAGCGCCCAGCTCCATTCGATCGCCTCTTTTTTGAAATAATCACCAAAACTCCAGTTCCCCAGCATCTCAAACATGGTATGGTGGTAGGTATCCACCCCTACTTCCTCCAGATCATTGTGTTTGCCGCTAACCCGCAGGCATTTCTGCGTATCGGCTACACGCGTATCAGAGGGGGATTTATGTCCCAGGAAAATGTCCTTAAACTGGTTCATCCCCGCATTCGTAAACATTAGGGTCGGGTCGTTTTTAACCACGATGGGGGCTGAAGGGACAATGGCATGGCCCTTGGAACGGAAAAAATCCAGGAATTTATCACGTATTTCCGCGCTCGTAAACATAGCTTTTGGGTTGATATTTGCTGGTAAACCGTCTATATTTGTTGACCCCGACGGGGGGGACGCAAAGGTATTGATTTCTGTTCCCCCATACGCCATGAAAAAGATCAAATACTTCTATAACACACATACCCTAAGGTATGAGAAACTGGAGACCCCTGTACGGGTAAAAGTGCTCCGGGTATTTGGTTTTTTGGCCGCCGCCCTGGTTACCGCCGCCCTGATCTCCTTCTTTGCGTTCCGGTTTGTGGGTTCCCCCAATGAAAGGCTGTTAAAAATGGAAAATGACCGCCTGGGAGATGGCTATGACCAGCTTTCCAAGGAATTGAGGGAAGTGCGACAGCAGATGCGCGACCTGGAAAAGCGGGACAATGAAGTGTACCGCTCCATTTTTGAAGCCAACCCCATTCCCGACAGTGCCCGGGCCAAAGCCCAGGAAAAGGTACAGCAGGCCGCCATTATCGAGAGCATGACGGGGAACCAGCTTTACCGTTCCCTGCTCGAATCCATCAACCAACTCAAGAACCGCATCGCCTTACAGAATAAATCATACGGGGAGATCAACGAACGGATCAAGAACAAGGAAAAGATCCTGGCCGCTACCCCGGCCATTCAACCTGTGAGCAATAAGGACCTGGACCGGATCGCCTCCGGTTTTGGCTATCGGATCGACCCTATTTATAAGACCATAAAACTACATGCCGGACTGGATTTCACGGCCCCGACAGGTACACCCATCTATGCCACAGCTGACGGGGTGGTAACCGTATCCGGGTTCAGCGACGGGGGCTATGGAAACCACGTCGTCATCAACCATGGCTATGGGTACGAAACCCTTTATGGCCATATGAGCCGGATCAAAGCCAGACGGGGGCAGAAAGTGACCCGGGGCGAAGTGATCGGCTATGTGGGCAGTACGGGAAAATCCACCGGCCCCCACCTGCACTATGAGGTCCATAAAAATGGGCAAAAGATCGATCCTGTCTATTTCTTCTATAATGACCTTTCCCCCGAGCAATTTGACCGGCTGTTGAAAAAAGCCGGCGCCTCGAACCAAAGCTTTGATTAGGGTTTAACGTGGAAAACTCTGGAATTTCTTAATTTCCAATATCGTATTTTTACAGCGACCCATGCAAAAATCACTCACTCAAATAACCTTTGATTTCTCTATCCCTGAAGGCGAGGTTACCCCCCCAAAGCCGGTAGAGGAAATACTCCTGGAGAAACGCCCGCTGGTGGCGCCCAAGCCGCCTTCGGCAGAAAAGGTATTTGAGGAGCCGGTGGAGAAAAAAGAAGAGGAGGCTGTTTCAACAATAACCCCCCCGGCCCGCAAATCCACCCGTGGCCGTCGTTCACTGAAAGAGATCAGCCAAATGGCCGACCTCGTGAATGTACCACCCGATGAGGTACTGTTTCAAAAACAATATTATTCCATCGGCGAAGTAGCCATATGGTTCCAGGTCAACCAATCCCTGCTACGTTACTGGGAATCAGAATTCACCCTGCTCAAACCCCGCAAGAACCGCAAAGGGGACCGCTTTTTCCGCCCGGAAGATGTCAAGAATTTGCAACTCATTTATGATCTTTTGCGTCGTAGAAAGTTCACGATCGAAGGCGCGAAGGATTTTTTAAAGAACAACAAGAAGGCCGAACAGAAATTTGAAATGATAAGGTCGCTGGAAGGGATACGGGGTTTCTTGTTGGAATTGAAAGCAAATCTTTAAGCGGTTCTCACAGAATGCAGGAAAAACACAAAGACGTAATTCTGTGATTTCTGTGCCTTCCGTGAGAAAAATCAAATTTTCTTACTATTAATTGTTTTGACCCCATGAGACCCCTCCTGACACTGTTTATTCTTCTACTCTCTTTTTCTATCCACGCCCAGCATCAATACGAAGTATCCCGCAATAGCGACAATGAAAAAATATTAAAAGGCATTATCTCCCGCGACCTTATCGCCAAAGACACCGCCTTCCCCTGGTATGCCGAAAATGAAAAAGGTTATACCCCTTTCCCGAAGGCTGTAGAAGGCCTGAAGAATCACCCCGAATATGAACTGCTTGTCTTTATGGGCACCTGGTGTCACGATTCACATTTTATCATCCCCAAATTTTACAAACTGGTCGATGCCGCCGGTTTCCCCGCCAACCAGATTACGCTTATCGGTACCGATGAGCAAAAGAAAACCCTGAGCCACCTGGCTGAAGCACTGGGCATAAAAAATGTCCCGACGATCATTGTTCTAAAAGACGGAAAAGAATTGGGCCGTGTGGTAGAATACGGGAAGTATGGGATGTTTGATATGGAGTTGGCGGAGGTCCTGGAGGGGAAATGATTACACGAATTTTTACGAATTCAGCGAATTACACGAATTAATTTTTCAGCTTATCCGTTGTGGTGTTTCCCAGGCAGAAGCGTCGTAGAAACCTATGCGCATAATTAAATTTTATGCGTATATTTGTAAAAAGCCCGCATCATGAAAAACAGGCTAAACATCACGATTGACCAAGTACTGATGGAGGAAGCAAAAAGGTATGCCACCAAGCACAACACTTCCGTATCACAATTGGTAGAAGGGTTCTTTGAATCCCTCACCCAAGCAAAAAAAGAAAATATACTGGAACTCCTTGATCGTCTGCCAGAACCTAAGGGTAGAAAACCTAAAGAAGATCTGAAGAAACTTTATTACGAAGGAAAAAAGAAGAAATATGGCTTCTAAAATATTTCTGGATGCTAATCTTCTCCTTGATATTACCCTTAAGCGTGAAGGTTATACACCCGCAAGGGCTTTGATGGAGATTGCCCTGGAAGGTAAGCTGCATCTTTATACCACCCCTTCGGTTTTACACATAACCGCGTATTTTACCTCTCAGAGTTATTCGATCAGGGAGACCAGGATGATCTTATTAACCTTATTAAATGACATTCAAATTATAGATGCCGATTACGATACAGTTTTAGCCGCTATTTCAAATACTGACTGGAGCGACATTGAAGATGCCATCCAATATTATACTGCGCTTCATCACAACCTTGATTTTTTTATTTCTGCTGACAAAAAATTAAAAAAATCAGCAATTCCACAACTTCCTGTGCTTTCTTCTATTGAAATACTTAAACGCCTAAATAAATAATCTGGTAATTATGCCGCTGGTGGGGAAACACCAACAACCACGGAGCAGAAAATTAATTCGTGCAATCCGCGAAATTCGTTTAATCCGTGTAATTATAAATCCCTAACTCCTCCTTCTTCATCACATAAATCCGCGAAGGGGTAAACAACAATTTCTGAAAGGGAGTAAACTGCTTTGGCAGCGGCTGATCATAAACGCGAAATAGATCCTTTCGGTAACGGTACAAACTATCCCCCTTGGTTCCCCAAATGGAATTCCCGGCCACCCGAAGATTATCCCATCCCTGGATCAATATCTTATTCTTTAATGCCCCATAATAATCAAAAACGTAGATCCCCAATTTTTTATCATACAAATACACCAGCTGATCCTGCTCGGTGATGGATTCAGGCACCGGGGCCTCGCCAAACAATAAACGGAAATCAGGGGTCTCCATCAACACCTTCCCATTCTCATCCACCTTCTTGAGTTTGTTCTCGATCTCATCATAGAGCCAGATATTATTATCATAGGCCAGGCAAATAGCCCGTACCTGTAAGATATTCGAGCGGCGGAGATCCAGCGTTGACCGCACATTCAAAAAACGGTCAAGGATCAATACGGTAGAGAAATTCTGATAATAGAGCAACACCCGCAAGGGATTGGACACATCAATTTGTGTAACCGGGCCATATCGCCGCACATCATTGAACACGGCAAGAGAATCTCCCTGGGGACTGACCTTTTTCAACTGCCCCGAAGCGCGCAGGAGATAGAGGTTATCCAAATTATCGACCGCGATATCCTGCAAGGATTCATTCAGGGTGCGAATACGGGAAAAGGAAGAATCTCCCTGTGCGTGGAGTACAGGGGCCAGCAGCGTAAGAAAAACAAGAATACTGAACAGGCTTTTCACGAGCGGATGATTTTATGTTCCTTTCCCGAAAACGATTTTAATTCCAATTTATTTCCATCAAACACGGCATAGGTATCATAATGGATCCAATCACCCAGGTTGATATACCGGCTTTTCACTGAAAGCGCGTGATCAATGGGTAAATGACGGTGGCCAAATATGAAATAATCCATTTCTTTTACTTTCAATCGTTCCTGGCAATGGATGATCAGCCATTCCTTATCTACACCGAGAAACACCTCTTCATTCGCCCCGGTTTGCGCACGGCTCTTCCGACTCAGGTAATTAGCCAATCCCATGCCGATATAGGGAGGGAAGACGCCAAAAAGCCACTGACAGGCAGGATTGCGGAAGATTTTTTTCAAAAATTTATAGCCTTTATCGCCTGGGCCGAGCCCGTCTCCATGTCCGATCTCGAATTTCCGGCCCTGAAAGACAAATTCCCGGGGTTCGAAATAAACAGGGATCCCAAGCTCTTTTTGCAGGTAATCCTTCATCCACATATCATGGTTGCCCACAAAAAAATGGATCTGGATACCGGCATCGGTCATTTCGGCGAGTTTACCCAGTAAGCGGGTAAACCCTTTGGGCACTACCGACCGGTACTCATACCAGAAATCAAACATATCACCGACAATAAAGACGATCTGGGCATCCTGGGCGGCCTGAGTAAGAAAGGAAACGATTCGTTTTTCACGGATCAGACTGGCCTCCGCATTCGGAGCGCCGAGATGAAAATCAGAGAGAAAGTATATTTTTTTTCCAGGGGAAAGATCCACGCTATTTGTTCTTTTCTGCAATGTATTGCAAAATATCACCCGAAGCAATGATGGGGTGGCCGGAAACGTCCTGGTTATACCAATAGATCCAGGCATGCACCGTTCCTTCGGGGGTGTGGACCTCCGCTAATTCACGGCGGTAAAGCTGTGTTTCGCCTTCTTCCACATTGACCCCTTCATAATCATCAAGCTGGCCAAAAGCCCAGCCAAACTCATCGGGGTTCTTAATGATGTACAACTCCCCCAGGATCCATTGGTCCCCATCGGGAACCGCGGCTGGGTATTCACCCATATCCACCAGCTTGCCTGGCACCCTGGCCTCCCCTAAATAATGGAAATACCGACTGATGTATTCATAAACCGGGCTTTGAAAACCCTTGCGCAAGGAACCGTAGACGAAGAGATGGGGGGTCATTGCTCTAATTTACGAATTATTTCAATGACACGAATTAAACGAATTACCCCAATTTCACGAACTTATATTCGTGTCATTCGCGCACATTCGTCATAATTCGTGTAACCCAAACAGCGTCTCCGGCTCATTCGTCGTAATATAATCAAACCCCTCCTTCAATAACCACTCCATTAGTGTCTTATCATTCACTGTCCACGCATTAAGCACGATCCCCAGTTCCTTTGCCTCCTTGATCCATTGCGGATTCTTTTGAAAAACAGTGAAATGATAATCCATCCCGTCAATTCCATCCTTTTTTAATTCCGTCGGCGATTTTTCACCATTGAGGTATTGAAGTTTTGCCTTTGGATCGAGTTGCCGCAAATGCAGCAGCATATCATAGGTAAAACTGATATAGATGACCCGCTTTTCCGCCCGCATTTCCCTGACAAGTTTTACGACTTTTTCCACGATTAGTCTGCCTCTTTCCAAACCACCATCGGTGGGTTTGATCTCCAACACCAGGTTTGTCCCGGGGTTATTGGATAATCCAGCCTGCAGGTACTCCCGTAAGGTAGGGATCGGTTCACCATTCTTCAGTGTGTGTTGCCGGAGAGTGGCAAAATCCGTTTTCTCAATGGTCAAACCATTAAAATGTGGGTCATGGTTTATAAGCAATGAATCATCCATCGACATGCGCACATCAAATTCCGAACCGGTACAGCCCAGGCGTATAGCCTCTTTCAGCGAAGCAATGGAATTCTCGGGAAAGCCATTCAGCTTGAAAGCGCCACGATGCGCCACGACCGGGTTAGAGGGTTTCATATTGGTTGATTTCCTGGAGGAAGAACAGGCAACGAACAGGTTGCTCAACAGAAGTATATAAAACAGTTTCTTCAAAGTTTTACTTTGCTGCAATTTACAAAAGTTCATGCTGGCACTCCCTTGCGCTCTTGTGTCTTATCGGTAAGACTTAACCGCCAGGGCACCAAGGATCAAGGAGCGCGCCAGGAATCAGTCTACTAAAAAGAGAAACACTTCGCCCGGTCCATGTACCCCTACAACCAGGGTTTTTTCAATATCGGCCGTGCGGCTGGGACCTGTTGCAAAGGTGAACAGGGAAGGAAGATCCTGTCCATAACGGTTCTTGAGTTGGATCAGCGCATCTTTTATATCCGGTACCAATTGATGCGTATAAGCGATGCAAATATGTATAGGAGCAAATACACTGGAAGTACGTCCTGATTCAGTAGCTGAACTCATCACGATGGTACCCGTACGGGCCACGAGTGATTCGCATCCGGTAATGGATACATCACAGGCACCCAGGTCATCTGTGAGCCGGTCCTCGATCGTTCCGGATAAAAGATCAAGCATCTTTTTTTCCTGGCAATACACTTTTTGCCAATCCTGTTTGCGGATCAGGCTGCCAACCTGAAAGGCCAGTTCCTGCTTATTCAGGCAAAAAATAAACCGCCCCTGCAGTTTATTGAACTGCTCCGCAAATTCGACCTCAAGTTCTGATGACGGAGGATGAAAAACGGCCTGGTTCCCCTCACTCGCCGGAAAAGGTTGATCAACCGGATGACTGAGCGCTTCGCGGATGCGTTTAAGGATATTCTCTTTGGAGGGGGTAACTTTCACAGGTCAAATATAAACCAGGATTAAGTGAATAACACGAATTAGCCTCATTTATACATTCTCACATCCATCTGCCAATCCTCCACACTCACACCGCTATCCATTCCAGGCACGCGTGTGCGCATCACGGGAACATAGATACGTACCCGGCTGCCCGAAGGCAGGGTCGCCAGGGTCCTGTCGATCGCCTCGGGGAAGTAATGCGTAAGTGCACTAAACTCCAACGGCGATTTTCGGTGAAAACTCGTATCCATATTGCTGTCAAATACCTTTCCTTGCAGCGTGGAAATCTTGTAGTCCATTTTGATCAATTTGCCCGAATCTGCCACCGGACCGCTTCCCTTTTCAATCCACTCCACCGCTACACCGTAGCTATTCCAATCGGCGTTGATCCCTTTTTTACTTAAATAGGCTTTTATCCGCTCCGGCCCACGCAGATTCTGCAAAGAATCAAAACGATCGCGTTCCAATTTTTTATCTGCAGTGATCAGACTATCCACATAACCGGGCTTTGACCAATCAAAAGGATAGACCTTAAGCACCTTTATCCCGATCCGCCACGCATCACCAGGTTGGGTATTGGGAGGGGGTTCATTTAACCTCCCCTGGGCAATCAATGAATCCACCCGCAACCGTACTTCAAGGCTGTCTCCTTCATGCACGCCCTGAGCCAGTGCTTCCATCGGGTCATAGGGAAATATCACCCCGGGAATCAAGGCCTGGTAATGTGGCAGGGTGGTATAAGTGCTGCGTACCAGCGTATCATGCCAATGCCAGGTATAATGGACCTTGACCGTACTTCCAGAAGCGGCAACCATTCCATCCCCGCGCTTTATAAAACGATATTCCAGGCCTGAGGGGGTCCTTTCATACTTTTTACCACAACCCGCCAGGATTAAAGAGATGAGAAGGATTATGAGGATTGATTTTTTCTTTTCGAAAAGACGACTAGTTGAATGGCTTGACCTTGGCATACAAGAGAATTTATCGAACATGATGATATTAAAATTCTAAAAAAAATCATCTTGAAAATCCTAAAATTCCTATAAATCCTGGTAAAAGAATGATGAATGAGACTATTAAATACACGAAATCAATCATCAATAAATACAAATTAAATGGCATGCTGCCTTGAGTTATCCACATTTACTGATTCTCGCACAATTGTTGACTTCACTACATTATCACACCTGTCGCCACTCCAACCTTTTTCTTTAACCTCAAAATTTGTGTAGTATGAAAAAACAATTAATAATTGGCCTTGTGCTCGTTGGTGTTCTGGCAGCCTGTAAGAAAGACAAAGACAATAATGATTCGGAGGTTGCCGGATTAATGGCCTTTCACCTTGTATCTGATCAGCCGTCCATAGGGGTAAGCCTTTCGGGGAATAATTTGCCAGGTTCACCCTATTCATATTTGGGATATACGGGATATTATGCGAATATATTTCCAGGGACCCGGTCCATCAATTCGACTGCAGGATCTTCAACAACTCTTTCTACCAGCTCCTATGATTTTATGGCCGGCGAATATTACTCGCTATTCATTGTTGGAGCCAATGGAGTTTACCGTCATATTGTAGTGGAGGATGATTATGATAGCCTGACGGCTACAGCAGGAAGAAGTTATATTCGCTATATCAACGCGATACCGGATTCATTATTGACAGAAATAGTCATCGGTGAACCTGGAGGCAACCTGAATTTTACAGCGCCCTATGGCCTGGTATCCGATTTTCAATCAGTAACATCTGGTTCTGTAACCATATCCGTTGGCGCTAATAGCTTGCAGGATACGACACGAACCATTACACTGGAAGAAAAGAAAGCCTATACCATTCTATTGTCCGGTCAGCGAGGTGCCACTAATACGGATCAGCAGGTGCAGATCCGGTTTATTGAGAATGGAAGGATTGAATAAGTGAGCTTATACAATTTACCGCGAAACAGAAAGGGCGCTAAGATTGATCTTAGCGCCCTTTCTTTATTTACGTCTTAACGGCTTAATTAAATCTCACTACTATGATGGTCCTCCACCACATCGATCGGCCGCTTCTCTTCATAAGGCCGCTTTCCGATCAAGGCTTCCACATCAGATTGAAAGAGTACCTCTTTTTCCAATAAAGCTTCCGCCAGTTTCTCCACCTGTTCTTTCTTCTCGTTCAATAACGCCTTGGTGCGGATATAGGCCACATCAATGAGTTTGCGTACCTCATCATCGATCAGGCGGCTTGTTTCTTCGGAATAGGGTTTGGTAAATGAATTCTCTTGTTGGGGATCATAGAAACTTACATTCCCCACCTTCTCATTCATACCATACACCGTTACCATGGAGTAAGCGATCCGTGTGATCTGCTGCAGGTCATTCTGTGCGCCGGTGGATATTTTATCAAAGAAAATATCTTCACTTGCCCGACCACCCAACGTCATGCAGATCTGGTCCATGAGCTGATCGGTATTATACAAATATTGTTCTTTCGGCGTGTACTGTGCGTATCCAAGGGCCGCGGTACCACGGGGCACAATCGTCACTTTCAATAGCGGATAGGCGTGTTCCAGGTACCAGCCACAGATGGCATGTCCGGCTTCGTGATAGGCGATGATCTTTTTCTCTTCCGGAGAAATGATCTTTCCTTTTTTCTCCAATCCTCCGATTACCCGGTCAACCGCATCCTGAAAATCTTCCATGCTTACTGCATCCTTGCCTTTACGTGCCGCGATAAGGGCGGCTTCGTTACATACGTTGGCAATATCGGCACCGGCAAATCCAGGTGTTTGCTCGGCGATCTTATGGACATCCAGTTTATCCGATACCTTGATAGGTTTCAGGTGTACTTTGAAAATGGCTTCACGCCCTTTCAGATCGGGTTTGTCAATACTGATCTGGCGGTCAAAACGGCCCGGGCGAAGCAGGGCGGTATCAAGTACATCGGGACGGTTGGTGGCGGCAAGGACGATGATCCCGGTATCACTACCAAAACCATCCATCTCCACGAGCAATTGGTTAAGCGTGCTTTCACGCTCGTCATTGCTCATCATTGCGTTCTTTCCACGTGCCCGGCCAATGGCATCGATCTCATCGATAAAGATCACACAAGGTGCTTTTTCACGGGCCTGTTTAAAGAGGTCACGTACCCGGCTGGCACCTACGCCGACAAACATTTCCACGAAATCAGATCCACTCAGGCTAAAGAAAGGCACCTGGGCCTCACCCGCCATGGCTTTTGCCAACAGCGTCTTACCTGTACCCGGAGGGCCGATCAACAAAGCTCCTTTGGGGATCTTACCCCCGAGGGCCGTATATTTTTTGGGGTTCTTTAAAAAGTCCACGATCTCCATCACTTCCACCTTGGCCTCATCCAGTCCGGCCACATCAGCAAAAGTGATCGTTACGCGGGTACCTTTATCAAACAGGGTCGCTTTCGACTTGCCTATATTAAATATACCTCCGGGACCACCACCGGCACCACCGCCTCCGCTCATCTTCCGCATCAGGAAGATCCAGAGTCCTACAAAAAGCAGGATCGGTAATAAGGTACCCAGAATACCACTAAAGATATCCGTTTCGCGCTTGGCTCGATAGGTGTCCTTGATCTGCAGGTTGTCCGGTTTATCTTTATTGTACTCCTGCTCAAAAGCCGACATTTCCTTACGGAATTCGTCATAGGAATACAGAAAGAACTGAGGTCCTTCCTTGTCCAACTTGCCATCCATTCCTTTGGAAAGGTCTTTCGCGTATAGTTGAACCGAATCAGGTTTCAAATAGATCCGTACCAGCTTTTTATTGGTGACTTCCAGGTAGTTCTTTACATGGCCTTTGATCAGCATCTGCTTCAGTTCGGCCACGCTGATCTCCTTTGGCCTGGCGGCAAAAGGATTGAAAAGGGAATAACCTACCAACAGGGCAAAAATGATCCCATAAACCCAGTATATGCTAAACTTGGGGCCCTTGGGAGGTGGATTTCCCCCGGGGTTCCGGTTGGGTTGAAAGCGAGGTAGCTTTTTTTCTTCGTTGTTGTTCTGTTCTTGTGACATAAGTTATTTTAGTAACAAGTGGAACGGGGATTAGGTTTTAGCTTTTAGCCGTTGGCTAAAAGCATCTCATTCATCCGTGTTTACCCCATCACTCCACATCTCTTCCAGTTTATAAAATTTTCGTGTCTCGGATAGCATTACATGCACCACGACATTGACGTAGTCGATCAACACCCAGTGCAGGCTCTGGTAGCCTTCATGGTGGTAGACGATCTCATCGCAATTATCTTTTACCTGTTGCTCAATATGTTCGGAAATGGCCCGAACCTGGGGTTGATTACTGGCTTCACAGATGATAAAGAAGTCGGCCACCGCCTCGGGGATCTTGCGGAGGTCCAGGGAGACGATATGTTCTCCTTTTTTTTCCTTGATCGCGTTGATGATGGTTTTGATGATCTTGGAGCTCTTCGTTAACCTTGTCACACTTTTCTTGCGGGTCTTCAGTATTTCCAGTTGTTCCAATAAGAGATAATTTTACCAAAAATAATAATTAATTGCCACTCCCCTTCCCCCACCCATCATTTGGATCGCCCTTCATTGAGTTGCAGACGGTTGACAGCACCAACAAACATGCCATGGGGCTGATCAATGCGGGATTGGCATCCCCTGGAACAGCCATATTTGCCCATGAACAAGTGGCTGGAAAAGGCCAGCGCGGCCGGGTCTGGGACACCGAAAAGGGCAAAAACCTTATTCTTTCGGTCGTAATCCAGCCCGGAGGCTTGGCAACCACCCCCGGCCCGGGTGCACCCTCCCCGGCAACCCTCTTTTCCTTCAGTGCCTCCGTGGCCCTGGGCGCCACCGATTTTTTAGAAAATTTTACAAGGGGCGATCTGTCCATCAAATGGCCCAATGACCTGTATTGGCGTGACAGAAAGGCAGGGGGTATCCTCATCGAAAATGTGATACGGCCCGGACAGGGTTGGACCTGGTCGGTCGTAGGTATTGGCATCAATATAAACCAGACCGGATTTTCTGCCGATCTCCCCAATCCGGTATCCCTGAAACAGATCACCGGTCGTGAATATGATCCAATCTCCCAGGCCAAAGATCTGTGTGATAAATTGTTTATTCGGTATCAACAGTTTCAGTCCCTCGGCGCCGATCGGATCATGGAGGATTATAATGCCTGTTTATATAAAAAGGGCGAAATGGTAAGGCTCCGTAAGGAAAACAGAGTGTTTGAGGCAAAGGTGGTTGGAGTGAATAAATTTGGGCAGATGGAGATAGAACACGGGGTGTTGGAAAGGGTGGAGTTTGGGGAGGTTAGTTGGGTGCTTTGACTTTTCACCGCAGAGAACAGGAGAACGCGGAGTTACGCAGAGAGATTATTTACTATTGCTTATTGATTACTAACTAAAACACATAAACTGAAATTTGTGCAGTTTAAGAAACAATCAAAAATCAATAACCTCTCTGCGTAACTCCGCGTTCTCCTGTTCTCTGCGGTGAACCCAGTCCTCTGCGGTGAACCCAGTCCTCTGCCGTGAACCCAGTCCTCTGCCGTGAAAAACCTACCCTCCGCGCTTCACAATAAAACTCCGCGAAATAGTAAACCCCCAT
>JANRLV010000111.1:0-12216 GCA_033762195.1 Chitinophagaceae bacterium
ACAGATGACGGATGACAGATGACTGTATTAAACGAACGCACCTCCGACTTCGGACCCCGGACCTCTGTCATCCGTCATCCGTCATCTGTCATCCAACACCCAACATCCACTCCCCACTCACGACACCTTCCTATAATTCCACACCGCCCAACCATTAAACCCCACCGCAAAACCCGCCATCACCAAAAAATACCGCCCCAATTCCCCAAATCCACTTCCTTTTAATACCACCATCCGCACCACTTCAATAAAATAACTAACGGGATTGCTATAGGCCACCCAACGTGCCCAGGTGGGCATACTGTCAATGGATGTAAACAACCCACTCATGAGCAAAAAGATCATCACAAAAAAGAACGCCAGTGACATGGCCTGTTGCTGCGTATTGGAATAGGTGGAGATCAATAATCCAAAACCCAGCACCGCTACCAGAAAAAGCGCGAGAAAGGCATATAATGCCAAAACATTTCCTATGGGCACAATGCCATATACAAAACGACCGATCACAAATAATCCAACAGAAAATAGTACCATGCCAATGGTCCAGAAAGGAATAAGCTTACCTAAAATAAAATACTGCTTCTTCACGGGTGTCACATTGATCTGCTCAATGGTACCGATCTCCTTTTCCCTGACAATATTCATGGAACACATATAGGCCGATATCATCGTGACCAGCAAAACCAGGATCCCCGGTACCATGAAAAAGGCATACTTCATATGGGGATTGAACCAGTTAACCGATTCGATCTCGATCGCCTTCGTCCCCAGGGTCGGTGTCTTCCACTCCAACCTGATATCGGTATTGAAATCCTGAATGATACGGTTCAGATAATTGGCCCCCACCATGGCCTTGGTGCCATTGATGGCATTGACCGCCAGAAAAAGGGATTGCTTCCCTTCCCTCACCAGATCCTTTTCAAATCGGGAAGGGATCTCCAGGATCAGATCGGCCTTATCCGACTCCAATAAAGGAAAGGCTTCTTCATAACTGTGCGTGTATTGTTGTAAACGAAAATATCCGGCCGCTGTAATGCGGTTCACCAATTCACGGGAAAAGCTCGAGCGGTCCTGGTCCACCACCGCTATATTGATGTTCTTGATCTCATAGTCAGCCGCCAGCGGCAAAATGATCAGTTGGATCATGGGCATGGCTATGATCATGCGCAGGATGATCTTGTTGCGGAAGATCTGGCGGTACTCCTTTTGTAATAAATATTTCAGTGTCCTCATGCTAACCGGGTTTTAAATCGAGCCAGACTAATACTGAGCAATAAAATGGCCATGGAAAACAGGATCAGGGTCTCCTTCCAGATCGCGGAAAACCCAAGCCCTTTGATCATCACCGACTTGATAATGATATAATACCACTTGGAAGGAACAATATTGGAAATGATCTGCAACGGAAGGGGCATATTCTCCAGAGGGAACATAAACCCGGTGAACAACATTGTCGGCAACATCATCCCCATCAGTGACATCAACATGGCCGCTTGTTGTGATGCCGCTACATTGGAGATCAATAAACCAAGGGACAGGGCCGTGATGATAAGCAATATGCTTTCCCCAATGATCAATAACAAACTGCCCTTTACCGGCATGCCCAACAAATACACGCTCAATAAAAGAATGACCGCGAGGTTGACTATGGACACCACCAGATAGGGAACAGCCTTGGACAGAATAACCATCAACGGATGAAAGGGAGAAACCAGCAATACCTCCATGGTCCCCGACTCCTTCTCCCGTACGATCGATACTGAGGTCATCAACACGCAAACCAACAAAAGTACAAGGGCCATCACCCCGGGAACAAAATTGGTAGTACCCTTCAATTCCGGATTATAGATCATCCGGATCTGTGATTCGATCTGCATGGGATACGGGTCACCGGCTCCACCCAGCTCCTGCTGATACGATCGGGTGATACTGGAAATATAATTGGTCAATGTCGAAGCCGTATTGGGATCAGACGCATCAGCAATGACCTGTACCTTGGATTTCCCCAAGTGCTGGAGGTCGGATTCAAAATGGGGAGGGAAAACCACCGCTAGTTTGACCTTTCCTTTTTTAAAGGAAGCCTCGATCTGCTCATGGCTTAGTAAGGTTTCTTCCAGGTCAAACTGCGCACTTGCCTCCAACTTTTGAATGATCGCTCTCGATGCACCATCATGGGCATAATCACAAACAACAATCTTTGTATTCTTGATCTCATTTGTCAAAGCAAAACCAAACAACAATATCTGCGCCACCGGTAAACCAAACAACAAAAGCAAGGTCTTCCGGTCACGAAAAACGTGAAGGAATTCTTTTCGTACAAAGGACAAAAACTGCTTCATTTTCTTTGTTCGTTATTGGTATAAGCTGTCAGCCGGGCAAAAAGCTAACCGCTAATAGCTAAAGGCTATTAGCTATTCTCCCCGCTTCGCCCCTCTCGCCAATTCATAAAACACTTCATCCATAGACTTCACCCCAAACTGTTTTTTCAATTCGAGCGGAGAATCCATGGCCTTTACTACCCCATCCACCATCATGGATAAACGGTTGCAATATTCCGCTTCATCCATATAGTGGGTGGTGACAAATATGGTAGTGCCGCGATCGGCTGCTGCATAGATCAGGTCCCAGAACTGTCGGCGCGTGACCGGATCTACGCCCCCGGTTGGTTCATCCAGAAAAACGATTCGGGGTGCATGAAATATGGCCACAGAAAAAGCCAGTTTCTGTTTCCAGCCAAGGGGCAGGGAGCCCACGAGTTGATTGGCCTCGGGCAATAAACCCAGGTCATCCAACATGGCTTCAGACCGGATTTTGATATCCCTATCATTCATCCCATAGATCCCTCCAAAAAACCGGATATTCTCCCGCACGGTCAGGTCTTCATACAGAGAGAATTTCTGGCTCATATAGCCGATATTCAATTTGATCTTTTCTGTTTCCTTGTATATATCATACCCTGCAATGGAGGCCTTGCCCGAACTGGGGGTCAATAAACCACAGAGCATCCGCATGGCCGTGGTTTTTCCTGCGCCATTGGCACCCAGAAATCCAAATATCTCCCCGGCATGCACATCAATGCTGATGTCATTGGCGGCAATAAAATCACCATAACGCTTGGTGAGTCCCTCGGTATGGATGACAATATCCCTGGTCATGCTCCCATGAGTTTAATAAAACAATCCTCCACCGTTGGGTGGACGCTTTCAATTTTCAGATCAGGATGGCGGGAAATAAGTTGTTGGCGAAGACCCTCTACGGTTGTTGAACCAGGGTTTTTAAATGTGATATGATGGTACTCGCCAAATGAATTGCTCGATAACACCAGATCAGAACCACGGAGATCGGCTAACAAAGCACTCATGGTACCCGACTTCACCGCATAAAGAGGCTCCCCAAAAGAATCCCGTATAGCAGCGGGTGTATCAATGGATAGAATTTCCCCTTCCTGTATCAACGCGATCCGTTCACAAAGTGTGGCCTCGTCCATATAGGGTGTGGAAACAAGGATCGTGATCCCCTGCGCCTTCAATCTTTTCAGCATTTCCCAGAACTCCTTCCGCGATACGGCATCAACACCTGTAGTGGGCTCATCGAGAAAAAGCACTTTTGGCCGGTGTATGAGCGCACAACTCAGGGCCAGTTTCTGTTTCATGCCCCCCGATAATTTCCCCGCCCGGCGGTCTTTGAATGGCTCGATCTGGGAATAGATATCTTTAACCAAATCATAATTTTCTTCAATAGTTGTATTGAATACCGTAGCAAAAAAGCGAAGGTTCTCCTCAACAGTCAGGTCGGGATAAAGCGAAAACTTCCCGGGCATGTACCCAACGATATTCCTGATCTTACGAAAATCCTTTACCACATCATTGCCTGCCACTGAAGCCCGGCCCAGATCCGCCAATAACAAAGTGGTCAGTATGCGAAATAGACTCGTCTTACCCGCCCCATCCGGACCGATCAAACCAAACAACTCGCCTTCCTCTACTTCAAAGGAAACCCCCTTGACGGCCTTTACCGCCCCTTTGTTATAGGTTTTGACAATATTTTCTAAAACAACATCCTTCATTTCTATAGAGAGTTTTGTAGGCTAAAAGCTAGAAGCTAATAGCTATTAGCTTTTAGCCCCGGCAGTATAATCACTCAATTCGCATCTCGCCATACATTCCGATCTTATAATACCCATCATTTACCACCGAAACCTTTACCGCATACACCAGGTCCGCTCTTTCATCCTTCGTCTGTATGGTTTTTGGCGTAAACTCCGCCTTACTATTGATCCAGGTAATGGTTCCCGTTGTTTCCTTCATCCCACCTTTTCCATCATCCGTTCTCACTTTTACTTTCTGCCCGATCTTGATCAAGGGTAATGTGTTCCCATCCACATAGGCTTTCAGGGTCATCGTAGAGAGATCAGCAATCTTATATAAAGGTTTCCCAACAGATACCAATTCGTTGGGCTCAACATAAGTGACCAGCACAGTACCCTTGCCGGTACTCACCAATCTGCATTTGAGCAACTGGTCCTCTACCTGCTCGATCTGTGCATATAATGCGAGAGGATCATTTTGCAGGCCACGTGCCTGTGTACCCAGGACTGAAACCTGTGCTGCCTGTTGCTGCTGTACCAGGTCGATTTGCTTTTTCACTTCGTCAATTTGCGAAACGATATCATCCAATTGCTTTTGCGGGGCTGCCTCACCGGCCACCAGGTTCGTCAGACGCTTCTCTTCCCGCTCCAGGGTAGTTAGCCTGCTTTTATATACAGCTATCTGGCGGGCATAGTAGGCAGTTTGGGTACCAATATCCGGTATCCGGCTACCCGTGGCTTGTATCTGGGCCAATAACTGTTTTTTACGAAGCGATAACTGCGTGCTATCCACGTAACCAACGTATTCCCCCGCAGAAAGGCTATCCCCTTCTTCTAACCTAAACTCCTTCAATACCCCATTCGCTTCTGAAGAAATGATGATCTCATCTGCCTCAAAAGCACCCGAGCCATCAAAAGAATGACCATTGCCGGTACAAGAACTGAAAAACAATATCCCGGTTCCAAGAATCAGTAAAATGAAATTTTTCATACCCCTATCATTAAATTTTCAAAATTTGTTTATGCGCTAAAAGCTAACGGCTAATATCCTTTCATCAACTCCCTCCCAAACCTTGCCATTAATAACTGTACTTCATGCAACAATAATCCCTGCCTGGCCTGGTCTTCGGCATTTACATACGTGATATAATCATTCGCAGTGATGATCCCGTTCTCTAATTGCACCTGTGAGGTCTTCTTGATCTTCTCGCGGAGGCTGATCAATTCCTGATCACCCGCGATGAGGGAAGTATACTTTCTGATCTCACCATCTTGTTGCCGGATGGAAAGATTTGTGTTCAATAAAAAGGTTTCTTTTTGCAACGTCACCACTTGTTGCTGTAGGTTGATCAATTGGCGATCGGCCTTCTTTGTATATAGCTGACCCATATTCCAAGCCAATCGCAATCCCCCGATATAGTAAGGATCCATTTCATTGCTGAGCATATTCAATGCCGGACGTCCAACGCCTCCCTGAAGAAACAGACTAAACCGTGGCCAATTCTTTGCCTTTAATATTTTTTCCTGTAACCCCAGATTGGTCCGCTGCAGTTCATACAATTTTAATTCCGGTCGCTTCATTTCCGTGCTTTCAGTGCTTTCTGTGAGCAAACCCGGTCTTTCCAAAATAACCGCTCCACTAAACTGCTTCCCCGTAAATAAAGACAACATCTCTTCATAACTCTCCCTGACCGCAGCCATCTCCTTCCTTCTTTGTTTTGCCTTCACCAGTTCGGCCTCCAGTAAATAAATATTCGTCCGGGTGGCTGTTCCATTGTCAACCGCTACCTGTGTTTTATTCAAACCTGCCGTAATATCCGCCATCATCAACTCCACCTGTTTTTCCTGCTCATGCATCAGCAGTATGCCAAAAAAGAGTTGGGTCACCCGCTCTTTTAATTTGTACAACTCCACTTCCAGCTTTTGCTTCTCCACTTCCCCATTGGAACGCAGCCATTCCTTCTGCCGGTTGATCGTCTGCAGATCCGTGAGCGGCTGGTTAATTTCGGCATAAAGCCGGTACTGGTCTTTCGACAACTCGGGAGCGGTAAACCCCGGGACGCTGATCCCTAATTTGGTTACTTCCGACTGGTAGCTGGCCTGCCCTCCCAAACTCAGTTGCGGCAACTGTCCCTTCGATGCATTCTCTACCGAGAGGTCCCGCGACCGCTCGATCAATTGTTGTTGCCTGACAAGAGGATAATTATCCCGTGCCCACTGCATACAGGAATCAATTCGGAGGATGGTTTGCGCTTCAATTCCCACAGCACCCAGTAAAACCATCAAGGGTAATAAGATCGTTTGGCGCATAAAATTTAAATATTCGATTTAGTCATTTGATTAACTTCTGTTCAAAAAAAATCACCGGTTGAGCATACCCATAAACCACCCGGGGATCAGTGCCTTTCTTTCTTCCATTAACCTTTCAAACTCCTTATCCCTGAGTTGGCCGATCTGACGGATAAATGGCGCCGCTGCAAAAGGGAAAATCACCATTGACGACAAATTCACCATCAATTGGATCGGATTGACTCCTTTTAAGCGCGGATTCGCTGCCATCCGCGCCTGCAATTCTTTGAAGAAGGATGACTTGAAAATCACATCTTTCACTTTCATCTCCTGTAAAAAAATATCCGGATGATTATTCAATTCGCTGACCACAAAAAAGGGCAGTTCGGGTTGTGCCTGAAATAAAGTAATGTACCGGTCCACAAATCCCTCGACCTTTTTTTCAAAACTCAGGTCATCATCATTGAGCACAAGGATCATGGAAGAAAAAAATGTCTGAAGGGTCTCCAGCATCACGATCTGGAACAGGCGTTCCTTGCTGCGGAAATAATAGTTCAATAAGGCGAGATTGATCCCCGCTTCCTCTGCAATGTCCCTGGTACGCGCCGCCGCATAGCCTTTGGTCGTAAAAACTACCTTGGCCGCCTGCTTGATCTTCTCTTCGGTACTGGTGTCGAGGGGTTTTATCGCCTTTTTCTTTGCCATGGGGTTCAATGGGGCAAAGATAAAAACGAATTTTTGAATTAAACAAATAATTTAATCAAATGATTAAATTATCATACCCAACTAAAGCCTTCGTTTCGGATAGGCAGGTTGCGCGGGCGATGACCCGCAGCGGCCAGGGCATTGCACAAGGCCGGGGCTACGGTGGATACCCCTACCTCACCTACTCCACCGGGTTCGGCTTCACTGGGAATTATATGGACCTCGAGCGGAGGCATTTCACTATACATTAATAGTTCATAGCTAAAGAATCCATCCTGCATCACCCGGCTGTCTTTGATGGTGATCTCCCCTTTAAGGGCCTGGGTCAGACCAAATGCCAACCCACCCTCCATCTGGTTGAGCAATCCATCCGGATTGATGACCTGTCCACAATCAATTGCTGCCACCACCCGCGTGATCCTGAATTTTTTCTCTCCCACCATTTCTACCTCTATGGCATGCGCAGCATAGCCTTTGGCAAAAATGAAGGAGTGGGTGGCCAGTCCAATGTAATGATTGGGCTTGCGGGGTTTATCATACCCGATCTTCTCGGCAGCTAATTTCAGTACCCCTGCCACACGTGCAGGTGACTGGCTCAGGGCCCAGGCTTCGGCACCGGTCTTAAAGTCGGGCCGGTTTTCCAGTAAGGATAAACGAAAGGCTAGCGGATCCTTTTTAAGCTTCCCCGCAATTTCATCCACAAAGGATTCTACCGGAAAGGTGTTGACGCAAATATCGACAGACCGCAACCAACCGCGGTTAATATTAAAATCAACGGCCGTGTACCCTGTATGAATATTGGGTACATCATAGCAGAAACCTGCATCAGCCCCGTCCATTTCCCCGATATTCTTTGTTTCCGGGCCTTCGATCATATAGGCAATGGGCGTGCCCAGCACATGATGTTTCCAGGAAACGAGTTTCCCCTTGTCGTCCCACTGTGCATCGAGCCGGTGATAATTGGCCGGGCGAAACATCCCAAACTGCGTATCATCTACCCGGTCCCAAACTAATTGCACCGGACGGTCAAACTGTTGCGCGATCTTAACCGCCTCAATGGCAAAATCAAAATGCAACCTGCGTCCAAAGGCGCCACCCATCAAACCCAGGTTAACTTTGATATCAGGTTTCTTGAACCCACACTCCTTGGCAATAGTATCCACGGCCCAATCGGGTAATTGCAAGCCACCCCATATTTCACATTTATCCCCTTTTACTTCGGCTATAAAATTCACCGGCTCCATGGTCGCATGGGCCAGAAATGGTTGAGCATAATCGGCGGACAGTTTTCCGGCCCCTTTCACGTTACCCGGGTCACCTTTCTTGAATACCTCGATACCTGGGGTATCTCCTGCTTTAGAGGCAAATGTTTCAAACAACGTGACCGTACTTTCTTCATTACGGGAACCTTCATCCCAGGTCACCGTCAACATTTCTTTGGCCTTCATAGCAGCCCAGGTATGCGTAGCAATAATGGCTACACCATCCCGTACATGCATGGGCTTACCCGTTCCTTTATATGCCACGATCTTTAAAACACCGGGTACTTTCTTCGCGACAGTATCATCATACGATACCAGTTTTCCACCAAGCACCGGGCAGCGTACGGCCACAGCTACGGCCATTCCGGGAACACGGGTATCCAACCCATATTTCGTTTTACCCGTGAGTATGTCTTTCAACCCGCTTCTTTTCTCCGACTTACCGATCAACTTGAAATCCTTTGGACTTTTTAGCGTCACTTCAGCAGGTATCGGTAGTTTGGCGGCTTCGCAAACCAATTCACCATACCCGATCCGTTTCATCGTGGGCGTATGAACCACTTCCCCCATATCAGCGGCACAAGAGGTAACATTAACCTTCCAGCTATTGGCGGCGGCCTGTATCAACATGGCTTTGGCAATGGCACCCGCTTTACGCAGGGTATCATACATACCCAATACACTTTGACTTCCTCCGGTATCATGCATTCCTGCAGGCAGGGTACCAAAGGGCGCCAGTTCCACTTTTACCTTTCTAAAATCGACTTCCAACTCCTCCGCAACGATCATGGGTAAAGCAGTATCCACTCCTTGTCCTGATTCCTGCTTAGCCACAAAAATGGTCACCAGCCCTTTTCGGTCGATCCGCAAATAGGCCCCCGGTTGAAAATGCGTACACTCTTCTCCGGGAAGAGCGAGGGCCTGTAGCCCGGGAAGAGTGAATCCCAAAACCAGTCCACCGGAAGCCAGACTGGACAGTTTCAGAAAACGGCGACGATCGGTCTTTATCTTTTGCATGGTTGTAGGCGTTTGGGGTTCAGGAATTCAATGAGTCAATAGCCAGATGAATGGCTTTACGGATCCGGTGATAGGTACCACATCGACAGAGCACATTGTTCATCACCTGGTCAATCGTCTCTTCCGAAGGGCGTTTGTTTTTTTCCAGCATGGCCACCACCTGCATCATTTGCCCGGGCTGGCAATAACCGCATTGAGGCACCCCCGCCTGCTCCCAGGCTTTTTGTACCGGATGCGAGCCATCTTCCGAAAGCCCTTCGATAGTGATGATCTTTTTATTGACACAGGAACCCACTGTACGTTGACAGGAGAATACCGGGTTGCCATCAATGATAACACTGCAAACACCACAACTGGCTACCCCGCATCCATATTTTGTGCCCGTCATATTGAGCAGATCGCGCAGCACCCACAGAAGCGGCATGTCAGCAGGGGCCTCTACATCGTATTTCTTATTATTGACCGTGAGGGAAAACTGAGGCATAGCAAGTAGTTTTTGGTAATCGGGAGAAGTAATCAGAAAGATACGAAACCTCTCCCTTATCTGCCATGATCATGGTTTATATGTTTTGGACGTCTGGTACGCAGCATTGTAAACCCGGTTCCAGCATCATCGCAGGGAGAAATCGTAATTTCGCTGGAATGGAAAACCTGCACGACCTCAAACTCCGTAGCCAAACCTGGAAGGGTGAAAAAATGCCTTTGCTATTTATTGGACATGGTTCTCCCATGAATGGTATTGAGGAAAATGATTTTAGCCGCGAATGGGAAAAGAAAGGACAAGAGCTTCCGCGACCAAGTGCCATCCTGGTCATTTCGGCCCATTGGCTCACCAACGGCACCTTTGTTACAGCCATGGACCAGCCTCGTACCATCCATGATTTTGGAGGCTTCCCCCCCGATCTCTACAAAGTTCAGTATCCTGCCCCTGGTGATCCTGCGCTGGCCGAGGAAACCCGTTCACTAATTCGTTCCACACCGGTAGGACTGGATCATGAATGGGGATTGGATCACGGGGCCTGGACCGTCATCCGCCGCATGTACCCCCAGGCGGATATTCCAGTGCTGCAACTGAGTATTGACTACCACCAGCCACCTGCCTACCATTACCAATTAGCCCGCGAACTCAGCACCCTAAGGGAAAAAGGTGTCCTGATCATTGGCAGTGGAAACATGATCCATAACCTGCGCATGGTAGCCTGGGACAAACTGGACCAACCCGGATTTGGTTTTGACTGGGCCCTTGAACTAAATGAACTGCTCAAACAAAAGATCCTGGAAGGAGATCATGAATCACTCATACACTATGAAGGCCTGCACCGGGCAGCCAGACTCGCCATTCCGACCCCCGATCATTATTATCCTCTACTATACGTGTTGGGGCTGCGTGACCGGAAAGAAAATACCCTTTTCTTCAATGACCAATGTGTAGGCGGCTCATTGAACATGACCTCGGTATTATTTCATGTATAAGGGGCCGTTATAAAATTCAACATTTACTTTCTATTTTGCGGACTAAACCTTCCCTCCGGGAAAATGTCAAAGACCTCCAATTATACACCATGAGAAACTTCCTTCTTTTCCTCGGATTGACCACGCTGGTCCTTTCCTGCTCCAAAAATGGAGGAGAGCCTGGTCCGGATAACTCCAACACGCTTTATTTCCCTCCGGTGAGTGGCTCCGAATGGCAAACCACCGATATGGCCAGTTTGGGTTGGAATGAGGGTACGGTCAATGACCTGTATACCTACCTGGAGCAAAAGAACAGTAAGGCCTTTATCGTACTGAAGAACGGTAAGATCGTTATAGAGAAATACTTCGGCCTCTTTACGAAGGACAGTCTCTGGTACTGGGCCTCCGCCGGGAAAACCCTTACCGCCTTCCTGTCAGGTATTTCCCAGGATGAAGGGCTGATCGACCTGAGTGATAAGACCTCTCGTTTCCTGGGAAATGGCTGGACTTCCCTCCCGCAAGCCAAAGAAGACCTTATTACCATCCGTCATCAACTCACGATGACCACCGGTTTGGATGATGATGTGGCACCCGATAATGATTGTACCGATCCTGCTTGTTTACAATACCGCGCCGATGCCGGTACACGCTGGGCTTACCACAATGCACCTTATACCCTGATGGAAAAAGTAATCGAGAATGCCAGTGGAACCAATTACAATAGCTACTTCCAGCAAAAAGTGCGTGACCGCATAGGCATGAATGGACTCTGGATAAAAACAGGATTCAACAATGTTTATTATAGCAATGCACGAAGCATGGCACGATTTGGATTATTGATGTTGAATAAAGGGAAATGGGACCAAACAAAAATTTTAGCAGACACTTTATATTTTCAGGATCAGGTAAACAGTTCTCAAAATTTCAATCTCTCGTACGGATATCTCACCTGGCTAAATGGAAAGGCCAGTCATATGCTGCCCACGCTTGAACTCACTTTCATCGGCTCCATGATGCCCAACGCACCAGTTGATATGTATGCGGCCCTGGGAAAGAATGACCAGAAAATTTATGTGGTCCCTTCACAGAAACTGGTGGTCATTCGTATGGGAGAATCCGCTGGTAATGTACAACTCGCGCTCTCGAGTTTTGACAATGAACTCTGGGGGAAATTAAAGACCATCATCGGGTATTAATAAAAAAGCCATCCGATCGGATGGCTTTGAAATTTTTGTTGGCTAAGTAATTAGCTCAGGTGTTTGTTCAGGAACTTGGCCAGATCGAACATCGAAGCCTGTCCTTTACCACCGAAGATTACTTTCAGCTTATCGTCCGCATTGATCATGCGTCTGTTTTTGTTATCCTGCAGCTTGTTAGCTTTGATATAACCCCAAATCTTCTTCA
>JANRLV010000112.1:0-5984 GCA_033762195.1 Chitinophagaceae bacterium
TGGATCGCCTCCACCAAAATCCTGTTTTGTTTTATCGATACTTACCGTGGTAAACCCGGCCGAAAAACCCGCCGACAGGTTTGTCGTGGGATTGATCCCTATATGATAGGCATAAGAAGCATAGGTGGTAAACCGGTTAAAGCTTCCGGTCTTGTCATTGATGACCGTCATCCCGATCCCGTGATGGGGCTCTGCCGCAGTATAATTCTCCCAATAATATTTTCCACGGGGGTTTTGCCCGGGTATGCTATAGGAAGTAGCAGAGGTGCGGTAGTCATTTTTACCCAGGGGTCCATGTACCGTTAGGTAAGCCGTGCGAGGGGCACCGGTTAAACCCACCCATTGGTCACGGGCACTCATTTTCACATCCCAATAATTCTCGATCCCTGTGATCGCCGGATTGACGATATAAGGATTCAAAATGTACTGGGTATAGTGGGGCTTCTGCTGGGCCATGGCAGGCACCAACCACCCACTCACGAATAAGAATAAAAGTCCTTTTCTCATTTTCTTATCTGATTACGTCCACATATCCGGCCATGCGTTTACGGCCGTTTTTCGGATCAACAATATAATAATAGGTGCCAACCGGAACAGGTTTCCCATTGACCATACCATCCCATGGTGTGGTATAGCCTACCGACTTGTACACCAACTGGCCGTACCGGTTATAAATTTCCACGGTTGCCCCCGGATAAGTATCCAGGTATTCAATGACCCAACGGTCATGTACGCCATCACCATTCGGACTGAAGATATTCGGTATAACCGGGCTCTTCAGCACTTTCACCAATACCTGGTCCTGATCGGTGCAACCAAAATCAGAAGTTACCGTAAGGGTATAGGTGATGTCATCCGATGGAGAGGCTTTAGGATCCGCAATGGTTGGATTATCCAATCCGGTGGAGGGTGTCCAGAGATAATTGACCGGGAAGTTGGCATTTAATACAGGCGTCAATTGTACCACACCACCCTGCAACAGGAACTTATCTGGTCCTGCATTCGCCACAGGAACAGGATTTACAGGCACTGTTTGTTCTTTGTAATTGATACAACCATTTGTACCGGTAAAGGTGTAGCGGATCAGATGTGCTCCGGAGCCAGCCGTGGCAGGATTGAACAATCCGGTAGCGGATACGCCAGGACCTGTAAATACCCCTGTACCAGGTAACCCATTGATCACACTGGCCTGTGTCAGTTGGAAGGGTGATACATCCGCACAAACCCCATTCACGGGATCAAACACCACTTCCGGTGTGGCCAGAAGTGTAAAGGTCTTATCCAGAGGTTCGAGACAGGTTGCACCCGAATAAGCGATCACCCGGATGGTAACATTCCTCGAAGCAGGTGTGCCAAATTCAGGATAACGGAAGGAATATTGTTTACCCTGGGTAGGGGTCTCATCCACCGTGAACAAACTCATGTCATTATTTGCATCCCAGTATATCTCGAGCTTTACAATATTTCCATATCCCACTACATACGAGAGGTTCTCGATGGTGATATCCTGATTGCTGCACAAAGCGGCATTGTTCCGGATATTAAAGTCGGCCTTGGGTATCGCACTGTTCACATCAAAGGGTTTGGAAAGAGTATCCTTACAACCTTGATCTGATGTGACGATCAATTGAGCCGTATAGCTTCCTGTAGCTGAATAAATATGCGAAGGATTCTGCTGACCTGATGTATTGGGGTTACCCGCCGTAGCGTTGGCATCCCCAAAATTCCAGTTCCAGGCAGCGATGGACCCGGCTGTGATCGAACTGGTATCCGTAAAGTTTACAGAAGGATCGGTCAAACAAACCTCGGGAGCTATGAAACCGGCGCGAGGATTTACATGTACAGTAATATTATTGCTCGTCACGGTACTTACACAACCCTTATCTGTTTCTACCTGAAGGGTTACTGTATAAGGGCCGGTCTGGTTATAAACATGGGTAAAGGCTGCCCCACTGTTCAGTACGGCATTGGAGGCATCCCCAAAATTCCAGGACCATTTATTGATATTCCCTGAATTCGGAACGGAGGCGTCTAGCAGGGTGACATTTTTATTTACGCAGGTAGGCCCACTGATCGAGAATTGCGCGTTTGGCAGAGCATTCACGGTTACATTCATTGTTTTGATCGTGGAGGGGCAACCGATCGCCGACGTGGTACGCAAAGTAACCGTATAGGTACCTGGAGTTGTATAGGTCTTGGATGGATTGTTCACCGTGGAGGTTCCTCCATCGCCAAAATCCCAGGCCCATTGAGTGATGGAACTGTTAGGTGCGGTACTTTGATCGGTGAAATTAAATGTCCCACCCAGACAAACCTCCGCTTTGTCTACCGCGAAATTGGCAGTGGGTTGGGCATAGATCGTATTCAATAAACGAACACTGTCGTCTACGCAACCATTATTTGAAGTCACAGAAAGAGTGACCGTGTAAGGTCCGGTTCCTGAATAAGTATGTACGGGGTTCAGAATATTCCCGGCGGTATTACCATCTCCAAAATTCCAGGCATACGTAAAGGAAGCCTGCGAACCATCGGTGATGGAAGATTGATTGACAAAAGAAGCTGTACCTGCAGGCAGACAAACATTGGGCAAGGCAAAACTGGCCACCGGATTAGGGTGAATAATTATTGTCCTGGGAAACTCTTCACTCTGGCAACCCGTGATGGTCTCCACTTTAAGTTTGACCACATAGGTGCCTGGAGTATTATAAACATGGGTTTGATTTGCATTGGTGGTGGCCGTCAATACGGGCGATCCGTCACCAAAATCCCAATACCATTTAACCAGCGTACCTCCATTGGATACCGACGAAGTATCCGAGAAGGTAATGGTCCGGCCTGCACAGAAAGGAGCCGTAGCGCCAAACTTTGCAATGGGTTCATCATTCAGTATGATCGTTTTGGTCATCGTATCGGATACGCAACCTACATCCGTGATCACACTCAATCGGGCATTATAGCTGGGCGCAGAGGGATACTTGTGTTTGGGGTTCTTGATAGAATCGATCTGTCCGTCACTAAAGATCCATGACCATTTGATGATATCACGCCCATCGGTATTGGTGATATCAAAGAAGGATACACTATCCGACACACAACCATTGGTAGTAAAATTAAAGTTGGCCGAGGGTGGCGCAAAGACCTGCAGATCATAGTCAATTTCCTGCTCCCCGGTACAGCCATCACCCGTTGGGTTTTGCACCAATACTTTGATGGGGAATGTGCCCACTGTGTTAGCCGTATAAGGTGCAGGAAGTTTATATCTATATACTGTACGTGTTCCAATCACCCATGTCGAATCGGCAACCGGGCTGTTCAGGGTCACATCCGGGAAAAGTCCATTGAACTGCCACCGGATGGAAGTAGGCTGATAAGGGAATACAATGGAAAAAAAGAAAGGGGCACCTTTACAGGCCGCGGGAAAATTGACCGTGGCATAGGTATTTTGCGTGGATACAAACTGATAAAGGTCACGCACATTTGTTCCGGCCGAATAGGCGTAGGATTCAAAGTTTCCAAGACCATAGGCAATGGCATTAAAACCACTATCCGCTGTCAATCGAAACGACGGATTGGCCAGGTTGCTGAGGTTCTCAACCAGATAAGAATAACCAGGTGCGCCCGGCATGGGCAAGAAGTTTGATACCGGCGGAACATTATTGATCCGAAAACTTCCTGAGGCAGCCGTTTGAATATATACAGATAAGTAACGTTGTGAAATCTGTTGCAGGGTAGACGAAAATATAGTGATGTCATTGATGTTCTGCTCCACGGGGTTCAGGACCACCATATCCGGGTCACCCAGGTCATTGCTGGCATTTGCCGCATCGGAGCTCATCATATACTGCATGCAACTGACCGGTTTGCTTGCCGTGATCAGAAAGGCAGTGTTCGCCGGAGCCGGATTGGCAGATGAGGCCGGGTAAAACTCACCTGCATTCAGGGTAATGATCGGGCCCGAACCAATATCAATGTCCGTGTTATCCTCCGAGGCTATTACACGATAATGAAAACCATTGGGGTTATTGGCAAAGGGAATCACACCAAAATTCTTTCCCCATGTATTAACGGGATATAATTGTTGATATAAGGGGTCATAGGACCCGCCCATTTGCGCCCCATTGCCAATGGCCAGGGAGGAACTACCGGAAAATACCGCGATCTTTTTACAGGTCTCGGATCCGATGGCTATTGACTCCACCAGCGTTCCTGTCAGGTCCTGATCATCCTGGATCTGAAGAACATCTCCCGGATTGGTCAATACCATTGTGGTAGAAAGGGCATTGAGTACCCCATTTCGGCGAAGGCGGAATCGGACCGTTGTATTCGGTTCTACAGCTATGACCTGAAACTGGGACTTTGACCCGGAAGTACTGTTTTGAAAAAACGTAGCGACAAAATGCTTCTTTCCTAACACATTCTCCGGAAGGATGAGTGAAGCCGCGGAGCGGAATCCTGCATAAATATGGGCGTAAACCACCACGGGTGGTTTGCCCGGATCCACCAATACATGGATGCCTTTATTCACAACAACCCCGGATTCTCCAAAGTTGATATGGGCGTTGCTGTAAGGTATATTGATGGGGCCAGCCACCTGGTTGGCATTCACCGTAAAGGTGGTGTTGAACCCATTTACCGATATGGTTCCCGAAGAATTCTTGTCCGAGGTGATGAACAAAGCCATCTGTGCCTGGTTGGCTCCCGAAGGGGTATGAGACGGAAAACAAAGCCAAAATTCTTTTCCTTTATTGGAAAAATCCTGGGCAAAAAGCGGGGTCAATGCTGCCGTGCAGAATACGGCAAACAGCAAAAATCTTTTACTCATGCGTGTTTCAATGTCCTGAACTGTCCTGAAATGAGTCCCAAGTTAACAAAAAGATAGTATAACCTGTAGGTAAAACTACTATTGCATAAATGGACTGTATGCCAGTTGATTAAAGATGGTTTGGAAGGCCTTTTTCAATTCAATTCATGCGTTTTTTTCAAAATATGTTCTTTGATTGACTATAGAATTTGAATTATCCTTTGTATTTAATTTTAAATGAGATAAATAACGGAAATTATTTTAGTCTGTTGAATCACCATTGGATATAGGCAAAATGATGCATAATTCGACCGTAATTGTATCAATTTTCAATGCAAATAAAATATCTTAAGTATTTGATAATGTAATTATTAACTATTGAATAAATTGGCTAACAAATTTAGATATTGTTTTTAAAGCTCGTTCCCTTAAAAAACCAAGGAACTTAGTCGGGCAAAAATTGTGGGCCCGGTCAAGATTTCTTAAATCCTTCCCAATCCTCCCCTTCCCTACACAGGCTATTTATTTTTCATGCAGATTTGTATTATGAAGCGATCGTTTCCCGTACTGGTTATTGTGCTCTTCCTGGTCTCCTGCGGAACGGCCAAACCACCCGACTATCAGGGCATATCCAAATTCAAGGTCCACTCCATTGGTGCCAGCGAATCGGTGATCCGGTTTCACCTGGATTATTTTAACCCCAACGGATTTGGGGTGACCATGAAGGACGCGGAATTTGATGTGTATGTGGAAAATGAATATCTGGGCAAAGCCAGGCTGGAAGAAAGAATTAAGATCCCGGCAAAATCATCCTTTAGCATCCCTATCCGGATGACGGCGGCCTCGGGGTCCCTGCTGAAACATAGCTTCGCCATGTTGATGAATACGCCTCTTCAGCTAAAGGTTGAGGGAACGACAAGAGTGGGAAAAGCGGGTTTCTATAAAAAGTACCCGGTATTTTTTGAGGGAAAACAGGTAGTTAGGGAGGACTGATGTGGATGTTGGATGATGGATGTTGGATGTTGGATGTTGGATGATAGTAGATAAGATTTAAAGTTACTGATAAATAAAGAGGGGCCTGAAGAAATTCAGGCCCCTCTTTTTATTTAACCTTGAATGATATGAATCACCAACATCCATCATCCATCATCCAACATCCAACATCCAACATCCATCATCCAAC
>JANRLV010000113.1:0-36679 GCA_033762195.1 Chitinophagaceae bacterium
GAGACCTCTGGTCTCGCACGATTGTCTTGTCGCCTCTGGCGACTCGAACAAAAACCGTTTCTTTTTATATCCCAAGCTAGGATAGCCGCCAGAGGCGGCATTCTAGAAGTGCGAGACCAGAGGTCTCGCACAGCAAGCCTCTGCCCTCCGTCATCTGTCATCCGTCATCTGTCCTCTTTCCGTAAAATATCTTCCCATTTCAAGCGTCTATCCATCTATGACGCAGTCTTTGGAAATACAAAGGGCTATGAATGAACAGCGAAGGCAAAGTCTGGGCGATATCGTCAACCGGTTTGGGAATGGGCTCCGTTCCTTTATCCGGAAGCGTGTTCGCACAGAGGAAGATGCGGAGGACATCCTGCAGGATGTGTGGTATCAACTGACCAGCGTGGTGGATCTCGCCACCATCGAGAACGCCGGCAGTTGGCTGTTCACCGTTGCCCGGAACCGGATCACGGATACATACCGAAAAAAGAAACCCGTATTACTGGATGACCTCTCGCCAGTGGATGAGGATGGTGATTTCATCAACGAAGAGTTCAGGACCTTACTGGCCGATGAATCGGGGGACCCCGAAATGGAAATACTCAAGGGTGTTTTCTGGCAAACTCTGGAGGAAGCCCTGGCTGAATTACCCGCCGAACAGCGCAGTGTATTCTGGATGCATGAGATCGATGACCTGTCTTTTCAGGAAATAGCCGAACAAACCGGAGAAAAGATCAACACCCTTTTATCCCGAAAAAGATATGCCGTATTGCATTTGCGCAAGCGTTTGCAGCAAGTGTATGATGATATTATTACAAAAAATTAAAAACAGTGAACATGAAAAAATATTGGATGCGTAAGATCCCTTTCTTTATCCTGCTGGCCGCAGCAGGGATATTGCTCTTTAGCTGGATCGTGATGTTGTTGTGGAATGCTACCTTACCTGCGTTGGTGGGTGTAAAATTGATCAGTTTCTGGCAGGCAGCAGGGTTATTGGTGCTGTCTAAAATACTCTTTGGCGGTTTTCGGGGCGGTCCCGGCTGGGGCGCCAAACACCAGATGAGAAAACACTGGCGCGAAAAAATGGCAAACATGACTGACGAAGAACGCGCGAAATTCAGGGATAAGTGCAAGTGGTACTTTCGGGGGAAGCAGGAAGAGGGGCGTGAGGCGTGAATAGTGAATAGTGAATGGTGAATAGTGAATTCACCATTCACTATTCACCATTCACTATTCACCATTCACAACTAAAATCCCCTTTCCCCCATCACATTATTCTTCCTATTCACATCCGGTAATAAATTCTTTGGATCAATGATCACTTCGGCGATGCGCGAAGTAGATTTTACGGTAAATGAATACTTATTTCCCCGCTGCCAGATCTCTACCGGCAGGTTCAGGGTATGCTCTTTTCCATTTTCTTCTTTTACCAATACCGTTACCGGCATGGCCATCTGGTCAAGGTTTTCGATGGTGATATTGGCGCCTTTGGCTGTATCATTCCGGGCATATTTGATATCCTTTAAGCCGATATCGAGTTTCCAGTTATTAAGAACCCAGGCTCTCCAGAACCATCCGAGGTCTTCACCAGACACATTCTCCATGGTATGAAAGAAATCATATGGAGTGGGATGTTTAAAGGCCCAGCGACGTATGTATTCTTTAAATGCCAGGTCAAACCGCTCGGGACCTAATACCGCATCCCGCAGGGCATTGAGCATGATGGACGGTTTGTAATAAGCAGCGATGCCCAGATTGTTTTGGGTGATGACATCGGGCGTGGTATAGAGCGGATCCATCTTATCATTGAAGATGAACTTGATCATGTCATCAGGCAGGCTATTACCTTCTGCATATTCACCATTATTAAAGGCTTCGCCGGAAAATCCATTGATAAATGTATTAAAGCCTTCATCCATCCAGGCGTATTTCCTTTCATTGCTTCCTACGATCATGGGGAACCAGGTATGCCCGAATTCATGATCGGTCACACCCCATAAACCACCGGCTACAGCCCGATACGAACAGAATACGATACCGGGGTATTCCATCCCGCCCACGATACCGGCCACATTCACCGCCATGGGATAAGGATATTCAAACCATTTATTGGAATAGTGTTCAATGCTTCCTTTGACAAATTCAGTGGAGCGCTGCCAGCCATCTTTCTTAATGCTCTCGACCGGATATACGCTCATGGCCAAACAAGGTTTTCCGCTGGGGAGGTTGATCTTGGCGGCATCCCAAACAAAGGCCTTGGATGCAGCCCAGGCCACATCGCGGGTATTTTGGATCTTGTATTTCCAGGTGCAGGTGGGTTGCGCCGGGCGGGATTTCTTATCCTTTACTTCTTTCTCACTACGCAGCGTTACGGTTTTATCTGATTTTGATGCTTCCTGCCAGCGTGACCATTGTTCGGAGGTCAGACATTCCTGTGGGTTGGTTAATTCACCTGATCCCACAACGATCAGATCGGAAGGCGCGGTGATGCTAAAATCAATATTGCCGTATTCGAGATAAAACTCTCCCTGTCCGATATAGGGCAGGGTATTCCATCCCTGTATATCGTCATATACACAAAGACGGGGGAACCATTGGGCCACTTCATATACCCATCCATTTTTGGTATTGACACGTCCCATACGATCGGTGCCATATTCAGGAATAGTGAATTGGTATTGGATATGAAGGGTGACCTGCTGTCCGGTCGCCAATTTGTTTTTTAACCATACCTGCATCCGTGTATCCGCCACCACTTTCTCCGGCACATAAGATTCAGCTGATCCTTTTACTTTGATATCCTTGATCTGGTATCCTTCGGTGAATTCCGCATTGGCCCAACGTCCACCCGATTGTGTAGTGGTCGCAGTTCCGCGTGAATCGGAACGATAGATATTCTGGTCCATCTGCAACCAGAGAAAAGAAAGGTTGTCGGGACTGTTATTGGTATAGGTGATGCTTATTTCACCGGAAACAGAATGTGTTTCGGGGCTCAGCGTACATTGAATGGAGTAGTCCGCTTTGTTTTGCCAGTATTTTGGTCCGGGTTCGCCCGATGCCGAGCGGTAATCGTTACCAGGGTAGGGGTAGAACTGCGGATCAAAAGCGGCGCGATTGTCGAATTTCGATTCCTGGGCAAACAAGCAAATCGACAAAGCGATGGAGAATAGTGCAAGACTAATTTTTTTCATTTTCTGGTTTGAAGTTGAGTTACCACCTGAGTGGTTGAAACAAAGGGGACTAAGTTAAAATAATTCACCGTCACTCACTATCCCGTTTATCAATTTTAAGGAAACATTGCTTCGGCCACGGCTACGCTCTCAGGTTTGCCCACATCCACCAGCCGGTCGCCGGTATGGTCATATCCCATGATCACCTGCTCTTCCGCCAGGGCCAGGTACACATCAATCAGGGAGAATTTCCCATCAAAACCCTTTTCTTTCATCAGCCTAAAAACATCATATTCAAACACCACCACGCAGCTATAGGCAAGCCCTTTTAACTCATTACGGGGTATGGGCAATTTTGCCGGACGTGTTTCGCCGGTCTGGGTATTTTCCCAACCCCGCAGCCGGCCCGTTTCGTCAAACAACAAATTGCGCGAGCTTTTACGGGAAGTAACCCCAAAACTGATCAGGGACTTTTTTTCCTGATGAAAACGGATGAGCTGGTGAATATCAAGATCGGTGAGAAAGTCGGCATTGCAGGTAAGGAAAGGCTGTCCTTCGGGAAAAAGGGGTTGCGCCCTTTGCAGGCCCCCACCTGTTTCCAGTAATTTATCTGATTCATCGCTGATGAATACCTCGCTGCCCCAACCCTTATGTTCTTTAACGGCCTCAATGATCTGTTGTGAAAAATGATGGACATTGACGATCACCTGTTGAATACCATATTGCCGGAGATAAGCGATATTTCTTTGCAGCAGTGACTGGCCATTCACCAGGGCCAGCGCCTTGGGGTGGTAATCGGTCCAGGGCTTGAAACGTGTGCCGAGCCCGGCGGCAAAGATCATGGCGTGCATGGGTTTTGTTTAGTTGTTTAGCGAGTGGATGACGGAGGTTGGATGATGGATGATGGATGATGGATGTTGGATGTTGGAATAAGGTTGTTAAACTGCCGGATTTTCGACTCAAGACCCCTGTCATCTGTCATCCGTCATCTGTCATCCAACATCCAACATCCGTCATCCGTCATCTGTCATCCAACATCCAACATCCGTCATCTGTCATCAGTCATCCAACTTCCCTCACCTCCTCTCCTTAATCCCCTGTTCCCGATGGTTTAATTCTATCCGCACTTTAAATTTATTACGAAGGTGCCTGGCCAGTGCATCCGCTGCATACACACTTCGGTGCTGACCACCGGTGCATCCAAAGCTGATCTGCAGATCAGCAAAGCCCCGCTGGATATAATCTTCCACCGTTATATCCACGATATCAAAAACACTATTCAAAAATTCCGGCATCCGGGTTTGCTGTTCCAGATAGTCTTTTACTGCTTTATCTCTGCCGGTCTGTACCTTGAATTCATCTTTTCTTCCCGGGTTTAAAATTCCCCTGCAATCAAATACATATCCCCCTCCGTTTCCGGAATCGTCGCCGGGAAGACCTTTTTTATAGGAGAAACTATTGATACGGACGATCAGAGGGGTGTTTTCCGTTGCCTGCAGGGGGGTAAACCGTGCAATGATCTCATCCTCCACACAGATGTTCAGCACTTTTCTGAACTCCGGAACACCGATGCCGATGGGTTGGTTGTGAATGAACCAGGACAGGTTTTGCAGTGCCAGTGGTATACTGGTCAGGAAGTGGGCCTTGCGTTCAAACAAGCCTCTGAATCCATAAGCTCCCAACACTTGCAGGAGCCGGATCAATACATACCCATTATATTGGCTACGGAAGATGGTACGGTCAAGGGTGGAAGGGATCATTTTTTCAAAAGCATCCATATAATCCTCCAGCAATTGACTTTTCCATTCATCCGGCAGGTTAGCCCGCGCCTGCCAAAGCATACTGGCGACATCATATTGTGGGGCACCTTTCATGCCTCCCTGAAAGTCGATGAAACCGATCTTATCGCCATCCAGCATGATGTTCCGGCTTTGGAAATCGCGGAACATGAAAAACTTGTATTCGGTATGGGTCAGATAGTTGGCCAGGGCTTCAAAATCATCGATCAGTTTTTGTTTGTCGTACGGCTTCCGTAAAGCATCCAGAAAATAATATTTGAAATATAGCAGGTCGGCCATGATGGCCTGTTTGCCAAATTCCTTGTTTGTCAGACATTGTTCGTAGTCGAGTCCCTTATCTCCGGTTACCTGAAGCCGGGCCAGTTCTTCCAGGCTTTTCCGAAACCAGTCGTAGACCTCTTTTTCATATCCTTTTGATTCCAGCAGGTTCAGCAGGGAGAGGTCGCCAAAATCCTGCTGCAGGTAACACTTTTTATCATCCGAAACGACATGGATCGCCGGTACAGAGAGCCCTTTTTCATAAAAATGACGTGAAAAGTAGAGAAAGGTCTCATTTTCCCGGATATTCTCTCCATAGGTACCGATATACCGATCACCCTGGCTGCCCACTACCCGGAAATACCGCCGTTCACTTCCTGATTGCGGCAAAAGGTCAATGGAGGCCGGTTCTTCCCTCTTCCATTTTTTGTAGAGGGTTTGGATGGAGGTGATAAGGGTGTGCATGGTGCAAATGTAGCATCCTCAGGCGGAACGTGGTGAATAGTGAGTAGTGAATAGTGAATGGGTAAAGAGGTTTAAGTTTTAGTCTATGTTTAACCTATTCACCATTCACTATTCACCATTCACAATCCCTGCCTCAAAGCTAACACCCATTCGTATTTTCCTCTAATTTTGCCCTTATGAACTATACGCCTGTCAATAAAGTGAGGATCATTACGGCCGCCAGTCTTTTCGACGGTCATGACGCGGCCATCAACATCATGCGACGGATCATGCAAAGTATGGGAGCGGAGATCATTCACCTGGGGCATAACCGGAGTGTAAAGGAGATCGTAGAGGCGGCGATCGAGGAAGATGTACAAGGTATCGCTATCACATCGTACCAGGGTGGACACGTGGAGTTTTTCAAATACATGAAGGACCTGCTGGAAGAAAATGGCTGCGGGCATATTAAAATATTTGGTGGTGGCGGTGGTACCATCCTTCCGCAGGAAGTAGATGAGCTGCACCGATATGGCATTACACGTATCTATTCGCCGGATGATGGACGGAAAATGGGATTGGAAGGCATGATCGAAGATGTAATACGACAATGTGATGCAAGGTTGAATGGACAGCTCAATCTGCATAAGGCCGGAACACTGGGAGAAGTAAAAGATATCCGAAAGATCGCCAGAGAGATTACATTGGCAGAGAATGAAAACGGGAGTCGTGAGTCGTCAGGCGTGAAAGAGGATAACTCACGTCTCACGTCTCACGACTCACATCTCACGTCTCACGCCTCACCTCCCTCCATCCCCGTCCTCGGCATCACCGGTACCGGGGGCGCAGGTAAATCCTCTGTTACTGATGAGATCGTACGGCGATTTTTAACCAGTTTCTCAGATAAAACCATTGCCGTTATCTCGGTGGACCCTACCAAAAAGAAAACCGGTGGAGCTTTATTGGGTGACAGGATCCGGATGAATGCGATCTCACATCCCCGCGCTTATATGCGCAGCCTGGCTACGCGCGAAAGCGACAAGGCCCTGAGCGGACATGTGCGCGAAGCCATTGATATTTGCCGTCAGGCAGGGTATGACCTCATCATTCTTGAAAGTGCCGGGGTAGGACAAAGCGACGCCAGCATACTCGACTATTGCGATGTTTCCCTCTATGTAATGACTCCCGAGTATGGGGCGGCGACGCAATTGGAGAAGATCAATATGCTGGATTACGCGGACCTGGTCGCTATTAACAAATTTGATAAAGCAGGTGCCCAGGATGCCCTGGCCGATGTACGTAAACAATACAAGCGCAACCACAAACTCTTTTATGCCAGTGATGACCAACTGCCCGTCATCGGGACAATGGCCAGTAAATTCAATGATGAAGGAGTAAATAAGCTTTTTGCCATGCTCCTGGAAGCTATTGAAAAGAAAACAGGGGCAAGCTATGGCAGTTTCTCAATTCCCTCTACGGCACAGGTTTCCCAATCCATTATTCCTTCTTCGCGGGTTAGATATCTTAGCGAAATCACCGGGTCCATCCGGGATTATAACCAGGAAGTAAACGAACAGTGTGCCATTGCTACCAAGCTGTATCAACTCGAAGGTGCGCTATCCATTTTAAAACAAAATGAAAAAACAGCCAGCGCAGAAGCAATGGCTGCCCTGGAGACACAAATCAATCATTTCCGGGAGCAACTGAGTGCCGTAAGCCGTTCCTTATTGAACCATTGGCCGGATAAATTGAAGGAATATGAAAAAGATGTGTATGAATACCCGGTACGCGATAAGGTGATCCGGCAACCCATGACGGTAAAGACCTTAAGCGGTACTACGGTTCGGAAAGTGATCCTTCCCAAGTTCAAGGACTGGGGCGATATCCTTCGCTGGCAAGCGCAGGAGAATGCACCCGGGCATTTTCCCTTTACAGCCGGTGTATTTCCGCTTAAGCGGGAAGGCGAAGACCCTACGCGCATGTTTGCCGGGGAAGGTGGGCCGGAAAGAACGAATAAACGCTTTCACTATGTATCTCTTGGTCAACCCGCCAAAAGGCTTTCAACTGCGTTTGATAGTGTGACCCTATATGGCGAAGACCCTGATCATCGTCCGGATATATATGGAAAAGTGGGCAACAGCGGAGTGAGTGTAGCCACGGTGGATGATGCCAAAAAACTATATAGCGGATTTGATCTTTGTGATCCGCGTACCTCGGTGTCCATGACCATCAACGGTCCGGCGCCGGTCATACTGGCATTTTTTATGAACGCGGCGATTGACCAGCAATGTGAAAAATGGATCACGGAGAATGAACAATGGGAGGAGGTCAAGCGGATCAGTGAGGCAAAATATAAAAAACTACCCCGCCCTGTCTATTATAACCCTGGTTCGCCCGGTCGATTACCGGAAGGACATGACGGACTTGGGATAAAGTTATTGGGATTAAGTGGTGATGAAGTTTTACCTGCCGATGTGTATGCGGAATGTAAGAAAAGGGCCCTTCAGCAAGTGCGGGGAACAGTGCAGGCAGATATCCTGAAAGAAGACCAGGCACAGAATACCTGTATCTTCTCGACTGAATTTGCGCTGAAACTAATGGGAGATGTGCAGGAGTACTTTATACAGCAGCAGGTTAGGAATTTTTATAGCGTCAGCATCAGCGGGTACCATATAGCCGAAGCCGGTGCCAATCCGGTGACTCAATTGGCCTTTACGCTGGCCAATGGATTTACCTATGTAGAATATTATCTCAGCCGCGGCATGAGCATTGATGATTTTGCACCCAACCTTTCTTTCTTTTTTAGCAATGGGATGGATCCCGAGTACAGTGTGATCGGACGGGTGGCCAGACGTATATGGGCCAAGGCGATGCGGTACAAGTACAAGGCGAATAAGCGAAGCCAGATGTTGAAATACCATATTCAAACATCCGGACGCAGCCTCCACGCACAAGAGATCGACTTCAATGATATCCGGACAACACTGCAGGCCTTGTATGCGATCTATGATAATTGCAATTCACTTCATACCAATGCCTACGACGAGGCGATCACCACCCCTACGGAAGAAAGTGTACGCCGGGCTATGGCGATACAACTCATCATCAACCGTGAATTGGGTACGGCCAAAAATGAGAACCCCAACCAGGGATCATTTCTCATTGAGGAATTGACCGACCTGGTGGAAGAGGCTGTGATGGCCGAGTTTGACCGGTTGACAGAAAGAGGAGGTGTGCTGGGTGCAATGGAACGAATGTATCAGCGAAACAAGATACAGGAAGAAAGCCTGCATTACGAACACCTGAAACATACCGGCGAATTGCCGATCATTGGTGTCAATACCTTTTTAAATAAACAAGGCAGCCCGACCACCTTACCAGGTGAGGTCATACGTAGCACCACCGAAGAAAAAGAACAACAAATCGAGAACCTGAAAGCCTTTCAGAAGCGGAATGAAGCCCATGCCGCGGCCATGCTTGACCGGTTGCGTATGGTGGCCATCAACAATGGCAACCTGTTTGAAGAATTGATGGAAACAGTAAAGTTCTGTTCCCTTGGCCAGATCACCCATGCGCTGTATGAAGTGGGAGGGCAGTATAGGAGGAATATGTAGGGGGGAGGATGACAGATGACGGATGACGGAGGACAGATGACGGAGGCTTGCTGTGCGAGACCTCTGGTCTCGCACGTATCTCCCGTCGCCTCTGGCGACATTTAAAATACATTAACTTAAGATAGAATGATTTAAAAATCGAGTCGCCAGAGGCGACAAGACCAACGTGCGAGACCTCTGGACCCGCACACCAAGCCTCCGTCATCTGTCATCTTTCCTCCAACATCCGTCATCTGTCAACAGTCATCTGTCCCCCGACCCCCATCATCCCCCAACAAACTCCAATTCCTTACATTTGAATAAATCCTACTAACATGCCCAATTCCAAAAAGCGCAAAGGTCACCATCCGCACCACCCGCAAAACGCACTCAGCACATCCCCCAAACAAAAAGCCAGCGGTCATCTCATCTGGTCAGTTATGATCGGGCTCTTTGCCGTACTGATCGGATGGATGGCCGCCGGTTCAAATTGGATTGTACTTGGCCTGAGCGCCATCGCTGGCGCCATTGTTGGTTATTTTGTGGGCAAAAGTATGGAGCGAACCATGAAAGAGTAAGGGATCAATTATCGGTTACTCTTCGCGGAGCACTTTGTTGTGTTTGTCAATAAATACCCATTTACCACCTTTCATCACTTTGGCTTCCCCTCCTTCAAAGGATTTGGCATAGTTATACTGGAAGGGGATCACTACTTTGCCATCGCAATTGATATAGCCCCATATCCCTTTTTCATTACTGACGGCGGCAAGGTCTTCACTGAAATTTTCCGCATAACTAAATGAGGGGGGCACGATCTGTTTACCCGAACGGTCAATAAAACCAAACCTGTCATTTTTGGCTACTACGGCACGACCTTCCTTGAAGGAGAATACTTCCTGATAGGTATAAGGAACGATCTCCGTTCCCAGGGTGTCTATATATCCCCAACGGTTGTTCTTACGCACGGCCGCGAGTCCTTCTGAAAACCCGAGGCTTTCTTCGAACTGAATGGGAATGGTCAATTTGCCGCTTTCATTGACAAACCCGTGTTTACCGTCTTTTTCTACAAGGGCCAGTCCATTGTGAAAGTCGTCTACATGATCGTATTGCTTTGTCCAGCTTTGACCCGATACGGCAACTGCCCAGAATGGCAGAAGCAGGCAGATTAATTTTTTCATCAGGCCTGTTTTTAGGTGAAAGAATATTTTTCACCCAGTAAGTTAGTCTTCTGAAAGGCTGATAAATATGACTTTAGGCAATCCTGGAGTTGATTGTGGGCTAATGGTTCGTTTCTCGCAGCGCCCGCGGCGGTAACCGCAGTGAATGCTGCGAGAAACTAATAATCAGTAAGTTATCTCTTGCTTTTTTGGAATTTCTCGTAGATCACCGTTGCCATCGGTTTACCATACACCTTGCTTTCCACCCAGCTAATGATATCCAGGTAGGCAAAGGCCCGGGTTTCAAAGCGGTTACGCTCCAGGTGTTTGATCTTTTCGAGGAAGGTCTCGAGTTCAGGCCTGAGTTTTTGCGGCGTAACATTGAAAGAATGACGCATAAAGCGGAACATCTCTTCTTCTACCACGGTCAGGTTTTTCATTTTGGCCATGAACCGGAATACCGACTTGATCAGTGATTCGATGATATCATAGTTGCCCATTTCGTAGTGTGAGAGCATGTGCATCAAACGCGCATAGCATTGCAGGTCATACCGCAGATCGGCATTGCTGTTGATGATCTCCTGGAGATAGTCAATACAACGGGCATAATCGCCACTGCCAAAATACAGCGTGGCAATTTTATAATTAAAGACCATGATACGGTGCTGGTCTACATACAAGGCATATTCCTGCAATTTGGCTTCGATCTCAGGAATCAGGGACAGCGCATCCTTAAACGTACCTTTCATCAGGTGCAGATTAAGTTTTGCACTGTTGATATAAATAGAGGTATGCGTGCGGAAATTATCATGCTCCATCACCTCAGGGGTCCGTGCGTATTGTTCAAACTCCTTGAGGGTGGATTCAAATTTTTTGAAATTACGCAAGTCAAAATGTGCATTCAGCAGGTTGTGCATCCCTTTGATAAAGTGGCCTGTTTCCACTTTTACCATGAGCGGATCTTCTTTGAATAGATCCACCCATTTTTGGCTATACCGGTAGTACATCAGAAAATCCTGTCGGATAAATGCGTACCAGCAATAAGATTGGTAGAGGTATAATTTTTCATAAAAACCCTGGATAGCATCCTTGTCCTTGGGAAGGTTTTCTTTGAAATAAGCGCGTATATCTTTTTCATCTTCCACATTCCGCGCATGGCCATTGATCACATACCAGCGATAGAGCAGCAAGGCCAGATTAGATAGCCTGGTGACACGGTCCACGTGTTCGCTGATAGCAATCGCCTCCTGTGCCAGTTTCTCTGTCTTGTCCGTTGTACTTCGGGTGATATGAAGGGTTTCGATCTTTTTCTCCAAGGAGATAAGCTGAACCAGCGTATTGAATTTCTGATTCACGCGTGCAAGTTCCTTCGCTTTCTCCAGGATACGGAGTGCCTGGATTTTTAAACCTTTATTGTAGAGTAACCGCGCGTTGTCCAGGTGTTCGGATAACTGCAGATCGATATTCTCATTGGTTTTTAATAAGCGGAGACTCGCTAACAACTGTTTGTAAAGATGGGTCTTTAAGTTGTTAAGTTGTGGCTTGGTAATGGGAGCGAGTTTCTTAAGGATCACATCTTCATCATATTCAGGCAGTTTGTCGAGCGTATCAAACAGCTTGACGATCTTAAGGTCCTGGTTGGATGAACTCCGCTTGATATATAATTTGAAATGCCTCTTTTCAGCCTTCTCGAGAGAGAGAATTAGCTGAAATAAAGCATCGGAAAAACGGTTGGGCATAATGAAAAAAATTGTCTGAAACGCAGGCCTGGCAAGGGTTTTAACATTCTGTTACTTCCTTTGACATAATAAAATTAACCTGAAATTGATTCGTGTGTAATCTTTACACATGCTAATTTCGTACCAGCGAATGAGATAAAAGAGGCAAGCAATCGTAAAGCAGCAAGATCGAAAGAGGCTCATTCAAGGAAAACGCACAAAGACCGACTCTACATTTTTTTCATATGGCAAGCAATCGTTAGAGGCCGCCTTGTTCTCAAGGGGGCTTTTTTTTGTCCGGTGCAATTTAGGGAAAAGTTTTTAAAGTGCGCAGGCTTAACCGCAAAGGCGCCATGATTCTCTGCGGTAAATCAATTATCTATAACTCACCACAGCCTTACTCGCACCCACCCACACATCAAATTCTCCAACCTCCGCAATCGTTTGCAGTTTACTGTTCACAAAGGCCAGATCGTTCTTATCCAGGGTAAAACTGAGTTCCTTGCTTTCTCCGGCTTTGAGGAAGATCTTTTGAAATCCTCTCAGTCTTTGCATACTGGGGGTGATGCTTGCATAATGGTCGCGGCTGTATAATTCCACCGCATGATGGCCATCGCGCTTTCCGGTATTGGTAACCGTTACCTGGATGGTCAATTTTTCGTTGCCGGTAAAACTATTGGCACTGAGTTTCAAGGGAGAATAGGAAAATTGGGTATAGCTAAGGCCATGGCCAAAGGGATAGAGCGGGTCATATCCGGAGAAATCCATGTTCTCATTGAAAACTTCGCGTACATCTTCGGTTCTTTTCCGGTCGTACATCACTATTTCACCCATTGATTTGGGATAGCTGAAAGGAAGTATACCAGAGGGGTTATAGTCACCAAACAGTACATCACTGATGGCTTCGGCACTTTTTCGTCCGCTCCAATATGTCAGCAGGATACCTTGCATGCCGGGTTCGATATCGGTAATAAACCGGGGGCGGCCTTCGGCCAGTATCAGGATCACGGGTTTGCCGGTCAACAACGCAGCTTGTGCCAAAGCGGTTTGGTTGGCGGGAAGGGCAAGGTCGCGGGTGTTGCCCGGACTTTCCGCGTAGGCATTCTCGCCCAGACAAAGCAGGATCACATCAGCGTTTTTCGCCTGTGATTTTAATAACTCAATATCATAATTCGAAGGGTGGTCAAATCCCGGTCCGCCAGCCAGGACCACATTCTTTGCTCCGATCTTATCACTTACTGCCTGGGCAATGGTTTTGCTATTGGCCGGGTAGTATTGTTCCTGATTTCCCTGCCATACATAGGACCAGCAGCCATTCAAAGCCGCGATGCTTTGTGAGGTGGGGCCGGCTACCAATACTTTGGTTTGTTTGGCAAGAGGAAGGATATCTTTTTTGTTTTTTAATAAGGTCATTGCCTCTCTGGCTGCCTGCAGTGCGAGGTCCTGGTATTCAGGCAAGCCGAATAAACCGGCGGCAGCAGGTTCAGGGTAAGGTTGCGCAAACAATCCCAATTGCATTTTCAGGATAAGAATGCGACGTACAGCATCATCAATACGTGCCATTTTCACTTCGCCTTTTTCAACCGCTTCTTTCAACAGATCGGGGAAGGAATAATCACCAGGTACCATGCTCATATCAATACCCGCATTGATGGCCATGGCCACGGCTTCGCGGGGTGTGGAGGCTACGAGGTGACGGGTATGGAGACGGATGATGTCTTCCCAATCGGTTACGATCACGCCTTCAAAACCCAACTCTTTACGGAGTACATCGGTCAACAGGTATTTGCTGGCATGTACAGGTTCGCCATTTATGTCACCTGAGTTCACCATCACACTGACGGCCCCGGCTTTTACCGCATCGCGGAAAGGAGGGAGATAATATTCGCGCAATTCGATCTCGGGTACATAAGATGGCGTGCGGTCTTTTCCCGTACGTGGTGCGGAATAAGCCAGATAGTGTTTTAAACAAGCTGCTACTCCATTGGGGTTGTTCAATCCTGCTTCCTGTAAGCCGGTAACTGCGGCCACGCCCATTTGACGCGCGATCCATACATCCTCGCCATAGGTCTCGGGGAAACGCGACCAGAGAGGTTGACGACCCAGATCAAGTACCGGGGCAAAATTCCAGCGAACACCCGAAGCACGTAATTCTTTGGCAGTTACTTCCGCGGCTTTTTTTACCAGGTCAGTATTTCTGGTAGCGGCCATACCAATATTCTGCGGAAAAAGAGTGGACTCGAGCGTATAGGTTTGTCCATGAATCGCATCCAATCCATAAATAACGGGGATCTTCAACCGTGTTTTCATGGCTTCGTCCTGTATTTGACGTTGTACTTTTTCCCAGGTATCCCGGCTCAGGGCATGCGCCGTTGTATTCAACAGTGAACCCACTTTATAGTCCACCACCGCTTTTTTAAGTGCGGCAGGATCAATGGCGCCATCCTGGTTGGCCCAGCCATTTTGGGCAAATACGGCCATGGTGAGTTGGGTCATCTGGCCTACTTTTTCTTCGAGGGTCATTTTCTTTACTAAAGCATCGGCTTGCTTACGAAGGTCCGTTTGTGCATGAATGGTCGGCGCTGCTAAAAAGAGTAAGAAGGATAGCAGAATGAGTTTTAGGTTCATATGGAAAGTTTGTTGATTGAAGAGAGGGGTAAATCTAATACAATCTTGATTCTCAAATTATGACCTGAAAAAGAATCATAGAATAGGATAAAAAAGCATCAATTGAACTAATTTTACCCCACCACATGACAGCCGAACAGCAGCGCCTGGCTTCAAACAGGACCAAACCCATCCCCCTCGAACAATGGGGCCCCTATATCAGTGAAAGACAATGGGGAACAGTACGCGAAGATTATAGTTCCAATGGCGATGCCTGGGGCTACCTGCCTTTTGAACAATCCCATTTCCGGGCCTATCGCTGGGGTGAGGACGGGATCGCCGGTATATCTGATTATTTTCAAAACCTCTGTTTTGGTATCGCTCTCTGGAATGGCAAAGTCCATATCCTGAAAGAAAGACTCTTTGGCCTTGGGAACTATGAGGGTAACCATGGGGAGGATGTCAAAGAACTATATTACTACCTGGATAATATTCCCTCCCATTACTACATGGAATACCTGTACAAGTATCCGCAACAGGAATTTCCGTATGATGAGATCGTGGAAGAAAACCGCTTGCGGGGTAAGAACGAACCTGAGTATGAGATACTGGACACCGGTGTTTTTGATAATGATGCCTATTTTGATGTGCGAACCACCTACGCCAAACAAGGCCCCCAGGATATTTTTATTCGCATTGAGATCACCAATCGCTATTCCAAACCCGCACCGGTAACACTTTTACCAACCTTATGGTTCTATAACCGCTGGTCGGATGGGGATGGGGAGGCGAAACCTTCCATGGTTTACAAGAATAAAAATACCGTGCGGGCCGATCACCCAAGATTGGGAACCTATTACTTTTATTTTTTGCGGAGCGATGACCTGTTGTTTACGGAGAATGAAACCAACTGGCATAAAGTAAAAGGCGAAGCCGCGACACCGTTTACCAAGGATGCTTTTCACGAAGCCATCATCCGTGGTACTCATATTGATGAATTGCGCAAGAAAAAGCAAGGCACCAAATGTAGTCCCGTTTATCAACTTAAACTCAAAGCCGGCGAAACCAAGACCATCTATTGTCGCCTGACCAATAAAGAAACCGATAAACCCTTTGCCGCGGGTTGTGAAAAGATATTTGCGCAGCGAAAAGAAGAAGCCGATGATTTTTACAATGCGGTCATACCCGCCCACCTGCCCGATGAACTGCGAAAGATAAAGCGACAGGCCCTGGCCGGTTTGCTCTGGAGTAAACAGTATTATCATTTTGATGTAGAACAGTGGCTCAACTCCAGTGATGGTATCACTCCCGTAAATCCCGGGAAGAAACATGGGCGAAACCACGATTGGACTCATTTAAAAAATCAGGATATCATTGCCATGCCGGATAAATGGGAATATCCCTGGTATGCGGCCTGGGACCTTGCCTTTCATTGTATATCACTGGCCCTGGTGGATCCTGTTTTTGCCAAGAACCAACTACAGCTGGTCATGCGCGAGTGGTACATGAAACCCGATGGACAACTGCCCGCGTATGAGTGGAATTTCAGTGATGTAAACCCGCCCGTGCAAGCCTTTGCCGCGATGCAGATCTATGAAATAGAGAAAAAGGCCACCGGAGAAGGTGATATTGTTTTCCTGAAAAGGGTCTTTCAAAAACTGCTGATCAATTTCACCTGGTGGATCAACCGTAAAGACCGAAACGGGAATAATATCTTTGAAGGGGGATTTTTGGGATTAGATAATATTGGTGTCTTCAACCGTAGCCATCACCTGCCTGGTGAAATGCAGTTGGAGCAGGCGGATGGTACCAGTTGGATGGGGATGTATGCGCTGAATATGATGGATATGGCGTTGGAGATCGCGCGTCAGGATATTGCTTTTGAAGATACGGCTACCAAGTTCTTTGAACATTTTGTGCTGATCGCCGAGGCACTTAACAGCCATGCGATGTGGAATGAGGAGGACAAATTCTTTTATGACACACTATGTATCGCCGGCTCAGATCCACTCCCGTTGCGTATTCAATCCATTGTGGGGTTGACGAGTCTGTTTGCCGTGTCCACCATTGATCATGAATTGCTTGAAAAATTACCGGATTTCACTAAGCGGATCTCCTGGTTTGAAAAATACCGGCTCAGTAATAATAAGTATTGGCCCAATGAAGAACGGAAGGATGGGGATGATATCCTTCTCTCCCTGGTAAAAAGGGAAAGGCTGGTACATTTATTACAGCGTTTACTGAACGAGGAAGAGTTTCTTTCCGGAGGGGGCATACGTGCCTTATCCAAGTACCATGAGAAGAACCCCTATTCCGTAACTATTGACGGCATACAATACACCATTCAGTACGATCCCGGAGATTCCACTTCAAGTTTGTTTGGGGGTAATTCCAACTGGCGTGGCCCCGTGTGGATGCCGATCAATTACCTCATCATTCGTTCAATCAGGCATTATGGTGAATACTATGGTGATTCCCTGCTGGTTGAATATCCGGTGGGTTCAGGTCAGCAATTGAACCTATCGCAGATAGCCGATGAGTTGACAAGGCGGGTGGTTTCCTTGTTTATGCGGGATGAAGAGGGCAAGCGAAAATCCTATGCGGAGTATAATTGGTTTTACCAGCGCCCGGGAAATGAGGAGTTGTTGTTATTTTATGAGTATTTTCATGGGGACAGTGGGAAAGGGTTGGGCGCTTCGCACCAAACCGGCTGGACCGCCCTCGTTGCGGCGCTCTGAGTTTTTCACCGCAGAGAAATTGTCTAATATCAAACGGTAATTGTTTTTAACGAGTCAGTAAATCTCTATTATCAGCTACTATTTAACAATCAATAAAGCATAATTTCTCTGCGTATCTCTGCGTCCTCCTGTTCTCTGCGGTGAATCAAATTCTCTGCGATAAAAATACCTTCAATGAAAAAATTAGCTCCTTTTCTTTTCTTACTGGTTGCCTGTACAAATCCATACCGGGTTACGAATAAAGTTTACATAAAGCAGGCAAAGGAGTATACCAAAATACTCCGGGCTTATCCTCTTCAGGATTCCGCGCAGATGTCCCCCTATTTTGCGGGTACCACTAATTTTTCTTTACGCAAACCACAGTTTGTCGTTATTCACCACACGGCTCAAAACTCCTGCGACCAAACGTTGAAAACCTTTACCCTTACCCGCACCAAGGTAAGCGCGCACTATGTGGTCTGTCGGGATGGAACGGTCTTTCACATGCTCAACGATTATTTCCGGGCACATCATGCCGGCGTAAGCAAATGGGGCAATGCCCTTGACCTCAATTCAGCAAGTATAGGTATTGAGCTGGACAATAATGGCAGTGAGGTTTTTTCAGAAGAGCAGATGAACAGTCTGTTGGTATTGTTGGGTCGTTTAAAAAAGACCTATGATATTCCTCAGGCCAATTTCGTTGGTCATGCTGATGTAGCCCCCGGACGAAAAGTGGACCCGAGCCGGTATTTTTCCTGGCAACGTTTAGCGGAAAATGGGTTTGGGTATTGGTATGATACAACGGGAGTGGTAGTGCCGCCTGATTTCAATGCGCTGCAGGCCTTGCGTATCATTGGGTATAATATTAAAGATACAGGCACGGCGATACAATCATATAAGATCCACTTTGTACCTGCAGATACAACCCGCCTGTTGAATGAATACGATAGAAAGATATTGGCTGATCTGCAAAGGAAGTACCTATAGTTAGCATGCCTCTGTGGCTAATATCTCCACAGAACCCAGTTAAGTTCTCCAGTTGTTTCGTGTACGAAATAACCCCATTCGTCCAAATTGTGTTTTACTTAGCCCACCCTCCGGCTACTTTAGGCATCTAATCTTTTATCACCAAAACAATACTTTATGAAGCTCTCACTAATTGTATGCAGCCTTGTTTTAATGGGACTATCCACCCAGGCCCAGGACCCTGTAAAATGGACCTTTAGTTCAAAAAAGATCGATGATAAGACCTTTGAGGTACATCTGACCGCTACCGTACAGTCGCCCTGGACCATCTATTCCCAAACCACCCCGGATGGAGGGCCGCTGGCAACAAGTTTTACTTTTAATAACAACCCCTTGCTGATCCTCTCCGGAAAAGTTAAGGAAGTGGGCACCATGCACAAAAAACATGAAGAGGTGTTTGGTGTGGATGTATTTTACTATAAGGACAAAGTAGATTTTGTGCAGGTGGTTAAATTAAAAACCAAGGCCAAAACCAACCTGAGTGGCAAATTGGAGTATATGGCCTGTGATGAGGAGCAGTGTTTGCCTCCGAAGGAGGTCACTTTTAGTGTGGTATTGCAATAATGCACGAGGTATAGTTGGCGCCCTTGTGCCATGGTGGATAAGTCTTCCTGCCAGGGAACAATGGCGCTAAGGGGTCACTATGAGTGGCTTCATTTGGAAGAAGTAAATTGTGAAATGGTATATAGAGGTATATTGATCATCCACTCTTCCTCCCGGTAGTCCGACATGGATGTACGGATTGCTAATTCAGGTTTGTATTTTTCACAATAAACCCTTAGGCTTTTCGCTTTTAGGTTCTCTTCTGCCTTGACTTCAATGGGAATGATCCTTCCTTCGGATTGAACAATAAAGTCAATCTCTGCAACAGACTGGCCAGGCGACCAGTAATGAATGGCCAGGTTTTTTAGGCTGCGTAATTGTTGCAAAACATATTGCTCTGTTAATGCACCTTTGAATTCAGTGAACACGAGATTTCCTTCCAGGATCGTTTTGATATCCAGATCTGACATGGCAGTTAATAGCCCGGTATCAACCAAAAATAGTTTAAAAACATTCGTTTCTTCGTATGCCTTTAGCGGTAGTGCCGGTTTGTTTACATTGGTTACTTTATGTAACAATCCACAATCGATCAACCAGGAAATAGCTAACTCAAATTCCTTTGCCCTCGCACCTTGACGTAGTTGACCATAAATGAATTTTCTGTTTTCCTTACCAAGTTGGGCTGGAATGGCATTCCAGATCATTCGTATCCGAGGTACTAAAGCCGGTTGGGCATGTTTGGCGAAATCTTGTTCGTAGGAAATAAGTATCCGTTTTTGAATCTCTCTTGCCTTCTTTAAATCACCTTGCCTGGCAAAAGAGGATACTACCTCTGGCATACCACCTACGTAATAATATTCCTTCAATCGTTCAATGAATCTTTCTCTAAATGTTTGGATCAATGTCCAATCCTTATTCCTGATCAATTCGGCCAGTGCTTGATCACCTATGGCTTCAAGGAATTCAAGATAATCAAGCGGGTATAGATCAAGAAATTCAACCTTCCCTACAGGAAAGGAGGAATGTTGCGCAAGTGCCACCCCCAGTAATGACCCTGCGGCCATCACGTGGTATTCTGGAGCATTCTCCTGAAAATATTTTAAAGCGGTGATAGCTTCAGGCGACTCCTGGATCTCATCCAGTATGATAAGTGTATTGTGTGATTCAACGTTAAGCTTGGTTTCAATCCGAATGGAGGTTAGTATTCGGTTGATATCATAACCGGCCTTAAATACATTTTTCAGGACAGGTTTTTCCTCCAGGTTTATATAGGCCACTTGTTGATAGTATTGACGGCCAAATTCTTTCATTAACCAAGTTTTACCTACCTGTCTTGCTCCACGTATCAAAAGAGGTTTCCGGTTAGGAGAGCTTTTCCAGTTCGTAAGCCATTGAAGTTCAGCTCTTTTCATTTTAATTTAACATTTATTCGTACAAAAATATGCATTAAAATACAAAAATACATACGAACAAATGTATTTATTCTCATTTTTGCATACGAAAAAATGTAAATTAATGAACTTCGCAGAGTTCGGACCACCTTGTCGTAAACCGTCGGCTACGCAGTTCCTGTCGCATCTTCCAATCACGGTCCAAACCGCTGGAAGCAAATTTGAGTACATCATCACGCTGACTGAAATTGACATTGTCGATCATGTCCATCAACATGCGGCTGGAATTTTCTTTTTCCTCGACAAATAAATTTCCCTGTATCGACTCATCGGGTACCAACCCACTGAGGATTACCCCGGCTTTTTTGTAGACACGCCCTTTTTCATATAAGGACTCCACCAGTCCAAGGGCGGGTTTGATCAGTTCATGGGTAAGGGAAGTGGCAAGGGGGAGGATCGTGAGACGGGAGGCTTGGGACGTCTGTCGTGAGTCGTGAGACGTGAGTGGTGAGTCTTGCGTGGGACGATAAACGAGGAATACCTCTATCTGCGTGGCGGCGCTGAACTGGCGGCGCAACTTTTCGGCAGCGCGGGAAGTATAGGTAGCAACGGCTTCTTTGATATCTTCGATTTTGGTCACCGGGTGCCCGAACATGCGGGTGGTGGCGATCATTTTCTTTTCCACCAGCTCTTCTTTGAGGTCGATCGACGGGAGGCCTTTCAGTTCGCGGATCATTCTGGCCCCAACCACGCCGCCCAGATTTTTTCGCGCCCAGTCTTCTTTCATGTGTTGAAGCTGAAGGGCGTCGTAGATACCCCAAACCTCGGTCAGCTTTTTGGCGTATTGGCGACCCACGCCCCAAAGGTCACTCACGGGTGTGACCCGGAGTGCACGCTGGATTTTTTCCTCGGTATCAAGAACGATCACGCATTTGGATTTGGCCTTGTGTTTTTTTGCCAGCCGGTTGGCCACTTTTGCCAGCACCTTGGTGGGAGCTACACCAATAGAAACGGAAATACCGGTCCATGTTTCTACGGCATGCCGTAAATCCATGGCCAATCGTGCCAGGTCATTGAGGGGGATATGATCGAGTTGAACAAAAGCCTCATCAACGGAATAGACTTCCACCCGGTCCTCTCCAACACAGTGACGTAAGGTATCCATGACCCGCATACTGAGGTCACCATACAAATTGTAATTGGAGGAAAAAGTAGCGACCCCGTTTCTTTCGATCAGGGGTCGCGCTTGAAAATAGGGTACGGCCATTTCCACACCGACTTGCTTGGCTTCATCGGAGCGGGATATTATACAGCCATCGTTGTTGCTGAGTACGACAACGGGTTTGGTTCGCAGATCCGGGCGAAACAACCGCTCACAGGAGCAGTAGAACGAATTGCAATCAACGATAGCATACATAATTCAATGAATATCTCTGTGCCCTTCGTGCCTCCTTAGTGTCCTTCGTGTCCTCCTACGCAAGACCTGCGGAGGAGGACACGAAGGACACAAAGAAGCCACAAAGCTCACAAAGGATGAATCGCATAGGTAACCACTCCCCACACGGCGAAGTCGCTAAACTCCGACAAATTGATCGCCTTATACCGCGGGTTATCCGCCACCAGGAAAGCTGCGGAGAAATTCTGGTGAATCCGGCGCACCAGTAAATCCCCATTCAATATGGCCACAATGATCTTACCATTGGTGACCTTGATCGAGCGATCAACGATCAGGGTATCTCCATCGTGGATACCTGCTTCCTGCATGGCATCTCCTTTCATACGAAAGAAGAAAGTGGCGGGCTTATTCCGCACCAATTCTTCATTGAGGTCGATGCCCCTTTCGGCATAATCGTCGGCCGCGGCGCCAAAACCGGTGGCGTTGGCGGTGCGGACCTTTGCTTGTGTAAAGTCCTTGGTGCCCCGATAGGAGGCGCCTACAAAATTCTCCCCATCCATAGTAGCGATTTTTGGTTTCTCGCCGCGCCTGCAACCTAACCTGCCTGCGAAGCGAGAAACCAAAGTAACAAAAAAATTTGGAAAAACTAATAAATTTAGTAAATTTATGCTAAATATGTTGGACTGCTAATTATTGATCATTTAAAAAGCATGGGTTATGGAATTGAAAACGATCAGCTCAACGACGATTCCCGGGTACCGGGTCTATGAGTATTTATTGGTACTAACACCACCGGAGGAACTGCGTCACCGGATCGTGAAAGTAAAACAGGAATTTGCCGAAAAATTTCAGGTGGAATCAGGAGTTGGGATCAAGCCCCACCTGGCCCTCGCAAATTTTGTGCAGTATGATATGATGGAAGACCGGCTGGTAAGCCGATTGCAAACCATCGCCATGGGACATCCGCCGATCAAGGTGGAGTTGCGTGATTTTGGGAGCTTTCCTTCACATACTATTTATATCAATGTCATTTCCAAATTACCCATCCAGCAATTGGTAAAAGGTATCCGTCGCGATGCCCAGCGTCTGATGAAATTAAATGATGACCACAAGCCACATTTCATGCTGGATCCTTTTTTCTCCATCGCCCGGCGCTTAAAACCCTGGCAGTATGAAAAGGGTTGGCTGGAATACAGTCACAAAACCTTCACCGGTCGCTTTATTGCCGATGGGTTGTTATTGTTAAAAAGACCCGTTGGGGAAATGCGGTACCAGATCGTGAAGCGGCTGGATTTTATGAACCTGCCCGTGTTGACCAAGCAGGGAGAGCTTTTTTTATAGCATTGATTCACCGCAGAGAACAAGAGAACGCGGAGGTACGCAGAGAAATTAATGATTATATCGTAAGCTGGTTGCAAATCTCAGATCATAAGCAGCAATTAATAATCAATAATTCATAATTTCTCTGCGTAACTCTGCTTCCTCTTGTTCTCTGCGGTGAAAAAAACTTCATTACCAGTACTTCCAAAATGCAAAAAGACTCCAACCCTACACCCTACCACCACGGTAGAGGTGCACAATTCAATACCCCTAACCGGTTTCAAAAAAATGAGCTCACCCGCGAGCACGTCGAAGGTGTAGATGACTGGGAAGACCTCACCGGCTCCACCCAGTATTTATTACAGGAAAGCAAATCCATTGTCAACAAAGTAGAGAGTCCGGATGTAGGGATGTCCTATAGCATGAACCCCTATGCCGGTTGCGAACATGGTTGTATCTATTGTTATGCCCGCAATGTGCATGAATATTGGGGCTATAGTGCCGGTGTCGATTTTGAGCAAAAGATCATCGTGAAAAAAAATGCGCCTCAGCTTTTGCGCAAATTCCTGATGAAACCGGCCTGGGATGCCACACCGATCATGCTGAGTGGGAACACGGACTGTTATCAACCGGCTGAACAAAAATTCCGGTTGACACGTGGGTTACTCGAAGTATGCAATGAATTCAATCAACCGGTTGGGATTTTGACCAAGAATTCCTGGATCCTAAAGGACAAGGACCTGCTCCAGGAAATGGGCAGGAAGAATATTGTTTCGGCCATGGTATCGATCACTTCTTTTGATGAAGACCTGCGGCGACAAATGGAACCACGTACCACAACGGCCAAACAAAAATTAAAAGTGATACATGAACTCAGCAAGGCAGGTGTGCGGATGGGGATCATGATGGGCCCGATGATACCCGGACTGAATGAACATGAGATGCAGCGGATCATGAAGGCCGCGCGTGACAATGGAGCTAGCTTTACTGCTTATACCTTTATTCGCCTGAATGGCGCCATCAAATTATTGTTTCATGATTGGTTGTATAAAAACTTCCCCGATCGTGCGGATAAGGTCTGGCACTTGATTGAGCAAAGCCATGGGGGAAAGGTTAATGACAGCCAGTATGGAAGACGGATGCGCGGCGAGGGGAATATTGCCGAACTCGTGTACCAGCAGTATAAGAAGTATGGGAAGTTGTATGGAATGAATGCAGAAGAATGGAGTTTGGAGCGTGGGTTGTTTAAACGACCGGGGGAGCAAATGAAGTTATTTTAGTAACTCGAAATTCATGAAATACACGGATTGCATGCAACCCGTGTATTTCATGCAATCACTGTTATTAGACCTTTATATAAATCTTCTTCCTATCCAGCCAATAACAGATCAACCACATCAACGTAATCACGGCAAGTGCATACAACAAAGATCCTACACGTGGATCGCCGGGGATATGCACCAGTACCCGTTCATACAACCAGTTCCAGGGGTTGACCCCATCGCCCATGCGGATCAGGGCAAAGGTTTTTGGTAAAAAGGCGCTCAGTGCAAAAACAAAGAGGGCATTTTTTCCAAACACATCAAAGAACCGCGATAAAAACCCTTTTACATTTCTGAATTCAATAAGGTAGATCATGGTAGCAATGGTCATAGTGGCCAGACCGCAGGTATAGATCGTATAGGAGCTTGTCCAGATCTTTTTATTGATCGGGAATACAGTATCCCACATAAATCCACCCAGGATCATGGCTACACCGGCTACAAAAAGCCCGGTGAGCATTTCGTAGTTCTTTCCTTTTTTCTGGATATAATCCCCCACGAGATACCCAAATATCACGTTCACGATCGCGGGGATGGTACTCATGATCCCTTCGGGATCAAAAGGCACACCTTCTCCTTTGTACATATGGGCCACACCCAGCACGGCGCGGTCTACCTGGTTGCCAAACCAACCCATCATGCTGTAAGGATCGGCCGGGTCGCCCAAAGTGGCACAGAGCACCCAATAGAGCAGGAGCAGGACCAGGCCCGCAAAAAAGGCGAGACGTGGTTTTAAATAATAGATCATCACTGCCGCGAAGAAATAACAGAGGGCGATACGGGCCAATACCCCGAGGATGCGGACACCCTGTTCATTCCCTTTGCTGTCGATATAGGACCAGGGCTTAAATACAAGTCCATCGGCGCTGTATTTAAAAAAGGGCCACCAGGTAAGAAACAGTCCAATGGCAAAGATGAGCAGGGACCGTTTCACCACTTTTTTCCAAAAAGCCGCGTCACCCCCTGCTTGCAGGCGGGGCATGACAAAAGAGAAAGCATTGCCTACGGCAAACAGGAAAAAGGGGAATACCAGATCGGTGGGGGTTAACCCGTGCCATGCCGCATGTTTCAACGGAGGGAAAATATAGGTCCAACTACCCGGGTTGTTTACCAGTATCATCAGGCAAACAGTGGCCCCCCGGAATACGTCAAGGGAGTAGAAGCGCTGGTTCAAAGCAGTTTGGTTTTGGGGAAGTTAGGATTTTATTGGAATACTATGATTACACGAATGAAGGGGAACATTTGGAAATAAGGATTTACGCAGATTACACCGAATACACGAATTAGACCTTTGTGTCGGATGAATAGTTTGCCGGCGCGTTCACAGCGAGAACCCTCAGCATGACAAATTGGGAAAATAGTTGAACCTTTGCTTCATGTCCGACTATTTCGTACATCCCACTGCTATTGTTGATGAAGGTGCCCAGATCGGGAAGGGAACCCGTATCTGGCATTTTTGCCACCTGATGCCACAAACCGTGTTAGGCGAAGATTGTATCCTGGGACAAAATGTATTCATTGACAACAATGCCCGGATCGGTGACCGGGTAAAGGTGCAGAATAATGTCTCCATTTATAACGGGGTAGTGGTCGAGGACGATGTCTTCCTCGGTCCTTCCGTGGTGTTTACCAATGTGATCAATCCCCGGAGTTTCATTGAACGCAAGTCGGAATTCCGCCCCACCATCATTCGAAAGGGCGCTACCATTGGCGCCAATGCCACCATTCTTTGCGGGGTAGAGATCGGCGAATATGCCATGATCGGAGCAGGCGCGGTGGTGACCAGAAATGTACTCCCCTACGCCCTGGTGGTGGGCAATCCCGCCCGCCAGACCGGATGGGTAAATAAGGATGGCCAAACCAGGGTCTGATTTTAGGCCATTCGGTGTTTCAACTTATTCAGTATGTGTGCATTTTATTCATTTGTCAGTCACAGACAAGGGATTATATTTGCATCCGAATTAAGGAAACGGATAATTTATTCGTTAACTTATTGATTTTCATTTAGTTACAATATTTTTCTGTGACTGAAGTGGCGAAGCCGTCCCGAAAACCGGCCAGATGGTATGCACTCTACACCCGCTCCCGGTGGGAAAAAAAGGTGAACCAGCTATTGACCGAGCGGGGGTATGAGAGTTATTGCCCGTTGAACAAGGTGACCCGTCGCTGGAGTGACCGGGTCAAGATCGTGGAAGAGCCCCTGTTCAAGTCGTATATTTTTGTCAAGATCACGGATAAGGAACGCACTTCGGTGCGGATGGTGGAGGGGGTGATCAATTTTGTGTATTGGCAAGGGAAGCCGGCGTTGGTTCGGGAGAAGGAGATCCAAACCATTCGGAAGTTCCTGGATGAATATGATAATGTGAGTGTCGCGGAGGCGGCCTCTTTTTCTCCTCATCAACGTGTCCGTATCATTTCAGGGCCTTTGATGGATCATGAAGGGGAGATTTTACAAATTCGAAAACGTACGGTCCAGGTCGCGATCGATAGTCTCGGCTTTATTTTGATCGCTTTTATTGACCGTAAAAAACTAACTTCGGTTCGCCAATAATGGACATATCCATTGAAAGGTGACCACTAACCCAAATCCAAATCACATGCGGCCACTAGCCTGTCTGATCCTGGGCATCGTTTCGTTGGTATTTTTCTCGTGCAAACCCCAGGAAACATCGACCTACCTGCAGCATTACGCCGATTCCACTAAAAAGGACTCTCTCGCCCTCGCGATAAAGAACCCGATCATTCAAAAAAATGACCTGTTGTCTGTCCTGGTCTTTAGCGCCAGCACGCTTCCGGAGATCGATGTGTTGTACAATCTCCCGGTTTCCAGCGCCGATCGTGGATACCTGGTGGATGCAGAAGGTAAGATCAACCTTCCCCGGGTAGGACCTGTGGTAGCGGAAGGATTGACCAAGGAAGAATTGGCCGCGGTCATCAAGAAAAAATTAGAAGATACCGGGGAACTGACCCTCCCCAGCGTTTCCGTAAGGTTCCTCAGTTATTCCATTACGGTATTGGGTGAGGTCGCTGCGCCGGGACGATTTTCCATTCCCAACGACCGGGTGACCGTCCTGGAGGCTATTGGCCTGGCCGGTGATCTGACCTTGTACGGAAAAAAGAAAGAGGTTATGGTACTCCGCGAAAAGGATGGCAAACTGGAGCAAGCCATACTCGACCTTACCTCCAAGGACATCATTGCATCTCCCTATTATTTTCTGAACCAGAACGATGTGGTCATTGTCAATGCCGACAAGAACAAGAACCAGGTCAAGGAGCAGGTAACTGCCCAACGTATCAGTCTTGGCTTAAGTATCGTTACTTCCCTGGCCATTCTGTATAATATATTCAGAAAATAGGGCACAACCTTTACACATCATCAATAACCAATAATTGGAATGGAAGAAAATCAGGTAGTCAATAAGGATCTGGGTGGTCTTTCCATACGGGATATCTTTTTTAAGTATATCCGGTTCTTACCCGCTTTCCTTATCTCCATCGCCGTGGCCCTCTTAGGTGCCTTTTTATACCTGCGCTATACCACGCCTATTTACAGGGCTTCCGGTACGATCACCTTTATTGAAGAAAAAGGCAGAGGGGATAAACTCGATGAGATATTCAACAGCAATAAGACCCAGGATGTATTGGCGGAGATCGAGGTGTTGAAATCAAAACCCCTGATGGAAAGGGTGGTATCTTCCTTGGGACTTCAGACTACCTATAATGCGGTTGGAAAGATCAAGACCCTGAACATCTATAAGAGCTGTCCCTTCCGGATGGATATTTTAAGTATCACGGATTCACTCCGGTCTTTTTCCATGGGCATTAAGTTTGTGGATGACCAGCATTTTCAGATCAATAACGAATCTACCCTTTACTCCTTTGGTCAGCAGTTTCAGAATGCCTACGGGCGGTTTTCGATGAAACCGGCCGGACAGGAATTTGGATCAGCCAAAGGAAAAGAGTTCAATGTTTCCTGGAACCCTTCACCGATCGTGGCTACCTGGTATGCCCCGATGATCCGGGTATCCCCCAAGATCGTAGGATCAAACATTTATAATATTTCCATTGATATCTCCAACCAACAATTGGGCGTGGATATCATCAATCAATTGATGCGGGAGTACCAGGTTTTCAACCTGGAAGAAAAGAACAGGGCTACGCGTGGGGTACTCTCCTTTGTGAATGACCGGCTTGACTTTTTGCAAAGGGACATTGACTCCATCAAGGTCCGTCTCCGGAATTACCGTAAAGAGAACGGCATTACCAATATCGAACTTCAGTCGGAGAACTATTTTGCTACGATGACTGAAGCGGAAAAGGCGGCTTACGAAAACGGTATTCAGTTGGAGATTGCAAAGATGATCGAGATCTACCTGGTCGATCGACAGAACGCCTTTGATGCCATCCCCAGTGCCCTTAACCTGCAAGATGCTACCTTGAATGGGTTGGTTGAACAATACAATGCGCTCCAGTTTGAACGGAAAAAGTACCTCGATGCGAGCGTACCGGAAGGAAACCCGATGGTCAAACAAAAGACCAGCGCCATTGAGCAGGCCCGACTGGGTTTGCTGGAGAATCTGAAAAATGTAAAACGTTCCTATCAACGGATCATTGATGATAACCTGCGCCGGAGCGGTGCTTCAGAATCGCAGGTAAAACAACTTCCGGAAAAGGAACAGAAGCAGCAGGAGATCGTTCGTGACCTGGAGATCAAGGAGAACCTGTACAAGTTCTTGTTGGAAGAAAAAGAAAAGACCTCTATGCAACAGGCCTCCAACCTTGCCAACTCCAAGATATTGGAAGATGCAGTTGGATCAGGCACCCCGATCAAACCCAACAGAAGGGGGATACAATTACTTTCATTTATCATTGGTCTCGGCTTACCGGCCATGTTCATCTTCTTCCTGGAATTGATCAATGATAAGATCTATACCCGATACGATATTGAGAAGATCACCGATGCGGCTGTGATGGGAGAGGTTGGTCACTCCTACAGCAGTTCGGTGTTGGTGGTGAGTAAGACCAACCGGTCCATGGTGGCGGAACAGTTCCGCATTGTGCGATCGAATCTGCAGTACATCTTGAATAAGGTGGAGAAGCCGGTCATATTGGTCACCTCTTCGTTTAGTGGAGAGGGTAAGTCCTTTGTTACTACCAACCTGGCCGGGGTTATGGGATTGGCAGGTAAAAAAACAGTGATCCTCGAGTTTGATATTCGTAAACCCAAGATCCTTTCGGGTTTAAAGCTCCATCAGAAGATCGGTATCAGTAACTACCTCGTGGGTAAGGCTACGCTCGAGGAACTTCCTTTAGCGGTACCGGGTTGTGAGAACCTGTATGTAGTGAGTTGCGGACCGGTGCCGCCCAACCCTTCCGAGTTATTGTTGGATGAACGGGTATCCAAGCTTTTCGCCTGGTTGAAAGAGAATTTTGATGTGGTCATCATTGATACCGCGCCGGTAGGCATGGTGAGTGATGCGATGACACTGGGTAAGTTTGCTGATTCTACCCTGTATATCGTCCGCCAGGGTTATACCTATAAGAAACAGATCGGACTGATCGATGAATTTTATAAAGGAAGCCGTTTGCCCCGCATTTCCATTGTGATCAATGATGTGAAGCTCAGGCCCGGATATGGTTATTATGGATATGGTCGGTATGGATATGGGTATGGATACAGCGGCGGTTATTATGACCTGGAGAAAGACAATCGTTCTGTCATTAAGAAATTCATGGAATTTAAATGGTTTGCCCGGTTGTTCAACCGAAAATGATTTTTATCTCTTGATCGCAACAATAAACAAACTTTGAAGATTTTATTAACTGGTGGAGCAGGGTTCATCGGCTCCAATTTAGCGGAGCGACTGGTCAATGAGGAACGCGTGAGCCAGGTAGTGGTATTGGATAATCTCGCTACTGGCAGCGAGGAGAATATTGCCCACTTGAAAGGGCATCCGCGATTTACATTCATCCAGGCTGATATCAGGGATTATGATGCCTGCCTGGAAGCCATGCAGGGAATTGACCTGGTTTCTCATCAGGCTGCGCTGGGCTCTGTGCCGCGATCCATTGCCGACCCCATTACTACCAATGCTGTCAATATCACCGGGACACTCAATATTTTTAATGCTGCCCGCGAGAACAAGGTAAAACGGGTGGTGTATGCAGCATCTTCGTCAACCTATGGTGACCATCCAGGTCTTCCCAAGGTGGAGGACCAGATTGGTAAGCCTCTTTCTCCTTATGGAGTCACCAAACTGGTAAACGAGCTTTATGCGAATGTTTTTGCCGGATTGTATGATATGGAATTGATCGGATTGCGGTATTTCAATGTATATGGGCCTAAACAAAATCCTTTTGGCCCTTATGCAGCGGTCATTCCTTTATTCATTCATTCCTTTTTAGAGGACAAATCACCAAAGATCAACGGAAGCGGTGAACACAGCCGTGATTTTACCTTTGTGGAGGATGTGGTACAAGCCAACCTGCTTGCCTTGTTCACGGACTCCCGTGCTGCGGTGAACCAGGTTTACAATATTGCCCGTGGAGACAGGACCAGTTTAAATGAACTCGTGGGACTGTTGCAAAAGATCACGGGCAAGAATATTCAGGCTGATCACGGTCCTGACAGAAGAGGGGATGTGCTCCATAGCCATGCGGATATTTCAAAGGCCCGGACCTTATTAGGGTATGCCCCGGCCACTTCCATACGGGAAGGATTAGAAAAGGCATTTCGTTGGTATGGTTCCAACATGCAAATTTTTACGCCATGAGTTATCAACGAAATTTAATGATCACCGGCGGAGCCGGGTTTATCGGGAGTCATGTGGTCCGGTTATTTGTTAACAAATACCCCAACTACCGGATCGTAAATTTTGATGCACTCACGTATGCCGGCAACCTGGAGAACCTGAAGGATATTCAAGGCGCGAAGAATTATGTGTTTGAAAAGGCAAATATTCTTGATACAACGGAAATCGACCGTGTTTTTTCCCAATACCAGATTGACGGGGTGATACACCTGGCGGCCGAGTCACATGTGGACCGGTCTATTGTTTCTCCGCTTGATTTCGTGTACACCAATGTACTCGGAACCGTGAACCTGCTCAATGCGGCGAAAAAGCACTGGACCTCTTTTGAAGGCAAGCGGTTTTACCATGTTTCCACCGATGAAGTGTATGGATCACTGGGAGATACTGGTTTCTTTACCGAAACCACGCCGTATGATCCCAATTCACCCTATTCTGCCTCGAAAGCTTCTTCTGATCATTTTGTACGGGCCTATGGAGAAACCTATCACTTGCCCGTGGTGATCTCCAACTGTTCCAATAATTACGGACCTAATCATTTCCCGGAAAAACTCATTCCGCTTTTTATAAATAATATTTTGGAGAAGAAACCATTGCCGGTTTATGGCGATGGAAAATACACGCGCGACTGGTTGTTTGTAAAAGACCACGCGATAGCCATCGATACTGTTTTTCACTTTGGCCCCGATGGCGAAACCTTTAATATTGGCGGTTTCAATGAATGGAAGAATATTGACCTCGTGAAATTGCTCTGTAAACTGATGGATGAAAAATTAAACCAGCCTGCAGGTACCAGTGAAGGGTTGATCGCTTATGTGAAGGATCGTCCCGGCCATGACCGTCGCTATGCCATTGATGCCACCAAGATCAATAAAGAACTAGGATGGAAACCAAGCGTCACTTTTGAACAAGGTCTTTCCGAAACGATTGACTGGTATTTGAATAATGGAGAATGGTTGAAGCATGTGACGAGTGGGGAATACCAGAATTATTACGACAAACAATATAACAGCTAAAAGCCCAAAGCTATTCGCTTTTAGTTTTTGATAAAATCAGGTTATGAAAGGAATCATCCTCGCAGGCGGCTCAGGCACGCGGCTTTACCCGATCACAAAAGCGATCTCAAAGCAGTTGATGCCTATTTATGACAAGCCCATGATCTATTACCCCTTATCCGTATTGATGATGGCGGGGATTCGGGAGATTCTGATCATTACCACACCGGAGGATAATCCCCAATTTGTGCGCTTATTGGGGGATGGACATCAATTGGGATGCCGGTTTGAGTTTGCCATACAGGAAAAACCCAATGGACTTGCCCAGGCCTTTGTCATTGGGGAGAAATTCATCGGCCCAGATAAGGTATCCCTAATATTGGGCGATAATATTTTTTATGGCTCGGGGCTGGATGCCTTGCTTAGTCATATGCATGAACTGGAAGGTGGTTGTGTATTTGCGTATGAGGTTTCTGATCCGGAGCGCTATGGGGTGGTGGAATTTGATGCGGACATGGTGGCGCGGTCTATTGAAGAGAAACCCACACATCCTAAGAGTAATTTTGCGGTACCCGGACTTTATTTCTATGATAACTCAGTGGTGGAGATTGCCCGGAACCTGAAACCATCGGCCCGGGGTGAATATGAGATCACGGATGTGAACAGGACCTACCTGGAACAGGGACGGTTGAAAGTAGCCATCATGGACCGGGGTACAGCCTGGTTGGATACCGGTACATTTGATTCCCTGAGTGATGCGACGGAGTTTGTGCGGGTGATCGAAAAAAGACAGGGTACCAAGATAGGGTGTATTGAAGAAGTGGCGTACCGAAAAAAATTCATAAACAAGGACCAATTGCTGGGTATTGCTGAGCCGCTGCGAAAAAGCGGTTATGGCAATTACCTTTTGCAGATCGCGGATCGCTATTGATCCAATATATTTAACCACAAACTAAAACAGATGAAGATCCTCGTTACAGGCGGAGCAGGTTTTATAGGGAGTTCCCTCGCTGATTACCTGATCAGAAAGACGGATGCTTATGTTGTGATCGTGGACAACTATCTGACCGGAAGACAAAACAACCTTCCTCAATCGGATCGTTGCAAGTTCATTAAAGCCAATGCCAATGACTTTAATGACATATCCTCGGTTTTTCATGGATTTGGGTTTGATTATGTGTTTCATTATGCCGCAGTAGTGGGCGTAAAGAGAACATTGGAGAACCCGGTGATGGTACTGGACGACCTGATGGGCATCCGGAATATTCTCACCCTTTCAAAGAATACGGGTGTAAAACGGGTGTTCTATGCATCGAGTTCTGAGGTTTATGGGGAGCCTGTGCATTTGCCGCAGCATGAACATACCACCCCGCTTAATTCACGCCTGCCCTATGCCGTGGTCAAAAATGCCGGTGAAGCTTTCTGCCGTTCCTATTATCAGGAATATGGACTTGAGTACACGCTCTTCCGGTTCTTTAATACCTATGGTCCCAAACAAAGCCATGATTTTGTAGTATCCCGTTTTATTGATGCGGCATTGTTAGGCAAGCCGATCACGATTTATGGTGATGGGCAGCAAACCCGGACCTTCTGCTATGTTGAAGACAACCTGGAAGCCACGACCAACTGTTTGCTCGAGAATAAATTTATCAATGATGTGGTGAATATTGGGAACGACCTGGAAATTTCGGTGCTCGACCTGGCAGAGGTCATCCGGAAACTGACCAACTCAAAATCCAAGATCATTCACCTCGATCCTTTACCTGAAGGGGACATGACCCGCAGGCAACCAGATATCGAAAAGATGCAATGCCTGCTCAATCGTCCTTTCATCAGCCTGGAAGAAGGTCTGGTGAAAGTGATCGAAGTAAGAAAGGCCCGTTTGGAAACACTTATTGAACAATAATTATTATGGCAAAAATCGCATTGATCACCGGGGTGACCGGTCAGGATGGAGCCTATCTATCCGAGCTCCTCCTGAAGAAGGGTTATATTGTCCATGGCATCAAGAGAAGAGCATCGCTGTTTAATACCGACCGGATCGATCATCTTTATCAGGACCCCCATGTATCCAACCGTAATTTCATTCTGCATTACGGCGATCTGACCGATAGCACCAACCTGATCCGTATCATTCAGGAAGTACAGCCCGACGAGATCTATAACCTCGGGGCCATGAGCCATGTTAAAGTGAGTTTTGATACCCCTGAATACACCGCAAACACCGATGGTATAGGAACCCTGCGGATATTAGAGGCCGTTCGTTTATTGAACCTGACCAAAAAAACAAGGATCTATCAGGCCTCGACATCTGAACTCTATGGTAAGGTGCAGGAAGTACCCCAAACCGAGAAAACACCGTTTTACCCACGCTCACCTTACGGAGTTGCCAAGATCTATGGTTATTGGATCACAGTGAATTATCGCGAGGCATATGGTATGTATGCCTGCAATGGTATACTGTTTAATCATGAAAGCCCTTTGCGTGGAGAGACTTTTGTTACCCGCAAGATCACCCGCAGTGCTGCCCAACTGGCACTGGGAATGACATCCAAATTATATGTGGGCAATCTGGATGCCAGTCGCGACTGGGGCCATGCCAAAGATTATGTGGAAGCCATGTGGCTAATGCTGCAGCAGGATAAGCCGGAAGATTTTGTGATCGCAACGGGTATAACCACCAAAGTCCGCGATTTTATTCGCATGACCTTTGCTGAATTAGGCGTTGAATTGGAATTCAAAGGAACCGAAGAAAAAGAAGTAGGTATCGTGAAATCCATCTCTCATCCTGAATTTGCCTTTAAACCCGGACAAGAGATCATTGCAATCGACCCTGCTTATTATCGGCCAACAGAAGTGGACCTGTTGATCGGTGATGCTACCAAAGCACGCACTCAACTCGGTTGGACACCGAAGTACAGCCTGCATGATATGGTAAAAGAAATGGTGGCCAGCGATCTCGAATTCTTCCGTAAACATAAATTGTTGATGGATGCGGGGTTTCATGTGCTGCCGCAGTTTGAATGAAGCGGGAGAGGTGAATGGTGGATGGTGAATGGTGAATAGTGAATAGTGAATGGTGAATTGTGAGGCGTGAAACGTGAGACGTGAGAATGAATTGAATTATTATTGAAACTCAAAATTCACTATTCACCATTCACTATTCACTATTCACCCCTCTTCAATACATCAACCAATGAACAATCAATCCAAAATATACATAGCCGGTCACCGCGGTATGGTTGGTTCGGCCATTCACCGGAGATTGCAGCAGGAAGGGTTTACTCATTTTGTAACGCGTACTTCTGCTGAACTGGATCTGCGTAATCAGGAGGCCGTAGCTGATTTTTTTGCCAAAGAAAAACCCGAGTATGTTTTTCTGGCTGCCGCCAAAGTGGGCGGTATTGTAGCCAATAATACCTACCGGGCTGAATTTTTATATGATAACCTCATGATCCAGTCGAATGTGATCCATGAGGCGTACAAGAATGGAGTAAAGAAACTGATGTTTCTCGGTTCTTCCTGTATCTATCCCAAATTGGCGCCCCAACCTTTAAAGGAAGAGTACCTACTTACCGGATTGCTGGAACCTACCAATGAGCCTTATGCCATTGCCAAGATCGCCGGGATCAAGATGTGCGAGGCCTACCGTGCGCAATACGGGTGCAATTTTATCTCGGTAATGCCCACGAACCTGTATGGGCTGAATGATAATTATGACCTTAAGAATTCCCATGTGCTTCCTGCCATGCTCCGTAAGTTTCACGAAGCAAAAACCGAAGGAAAACCTTATGTGGAATTGTGGGGTACCGGATCACCCAAGCGGGAGTTCCTGCATGCAGACGATATGGCCGCTGCCTGTGTGTACCTGATGAAGAATTATAATGAAGCGGGTTTTTTGAATATCGGAACAGGGGAAGACCTGTCAATCAAAGAACTGGCGGAAATGATAAAGGAGATAACGGGTTATACCGGAGAGATCAAATGGGATACCACACGACCTGATGGTACCCCGCGAAAACTAATGGATGTTTCGAGACTTCATTCCCTGGGATGGAAGGCCTCGATCGGATTGAGAGAGGGGATTGCCGCGGTGTATAAAGAAAAGTTTTTGTCGTGAAGAGAGAGGCGTGAGACGTGAGGCGTGAGACGTCTCACGCCTCACGTCTCACAAACACATACAACATATGTCCTTCGAAATACACATAGAACCTGGCCGCTCTGAGAAAAATTATTGGAAAGATCTCTGGAGATACCGGGAATTATTTTATATCCTTAGCTGGCGCGACCTGAAGGTGCGATATAAGCAGACTGTTATCGGTGTGGTCTGGAGTGTGCTACGTCCCTTACTTACAATGTTGATCTTTACCCTTGTCTTTAGCAAACTCGCCCGCCTGGATGCGCCAGCTGGTATTCCATATGCGTTAAT
>JANRLV010000114.1:0-11039 GCA_033762195.1 Chitinophagaceae bacterium
TTTAACCGGTTTACCACCTATGCTTCTTATGCCTATCATATAGGGATCAATCCCACGACAAACCTGTCGGCGGGTTTTTCGGCCGGGTTTACCACGGTAAGTATCGATAAAACAAAACAGGATTTTGGTGGAGGCGATCCATTTGATCCAGCCACGGGAGCAGCTATTTCCGGTGAATTAAACAAATTGAAACCCGATATCGGTGCCGGTCTCTGGTTATATTCACGCGATTATTTTATCGGCTTGTCGGCCCAACAAGTAGTTCCGCAGAACATTTCTTTTGTTGATGATGCGGCCATTGTGGAGAAAGGGCGTGCTGTGCCCCATCTCTTTCTTACCGGGGGATATCGTTTTCTGCTAACGGAAGATATCAATATGGTGCCTTCGATCATGACCAAGTATATACGTAGTTCCTCTCGCCGTGAATTTCAGATAGAAGCCAATGTGAAAATGCAATACCGTGACCTTTTCTGGGTTGGGGGTAGCTACCGGTTGGAAGATGGATATGCAGGTATGTTAGGTGTCAACGTTGGTAATACCTTTAATATCGGTTATGCCTATGACCTGACCACTTCCAATCTCAATACAGTGAGCCGGGGCACACATGAGATCATGATCGGTTTCCTGATCGGGAATAAATACAGCGAGGCCTGTCCGCGGTGTTGGTAAAATAAAAGGTGTAAAGGAATTAAAGGCGAACGATCTTACGCGTCCTCACTTTCTTGAGTTGGTCCAATTCTTTGCGTAGTCTCTCTTCTTCTTTCTTTAAGGTTTCGAGACTCAGATCGGTATCGGGAATAGATGCCAGTTCATATGATTTCATCAGCCCTTCGAGTGTCCTTACCTTTTCCTGGGCTTTTGCTACTTCAAGGATCACACTGTCCATTTGAATACCGGCCATCGCCATATCCAGCTTCCCATTTAATTGTTCCCAATTGATCTGTTCATATTGAAGCCGGAGTTTTTTCTCCAGGTCGGCCCAATCCTGTGCGTTGAATTGAGCCTGGTGTGCTTTTTTCATTCGCTCTTGTTCCAATCGGGTCAGGGCATCTGCGTATTGTTTGCGCATTTCTTCCCACTCCATCTCCTGTACAAGGCGACGTGACACCTCTACGGCATTATCGACTTCAGCTTCTTCCTCCGCTGTCAATACTGGCTCCACGGGTTCGCGGAAGCTGACATATTGGTAGGCAGGGTCGTTGTATGCCGGATACCGAACATATTCCTGATTGGCAGATTCAGGGGTGGTTGATTTGAGCAGGGGTGTTTTTGTTTCTGTAAATGCAGCCGGACGGATCGCTGCCAGCGCTGATTTTGGCAATTCAACCTCTTTTATTTCTGTCTTGTTGGAAGGCCAGGTAAAATGCCCTGCCACCCATTCATGCAGCGTAAGGCCTTGCGATTTCTCGTTGGAAGGGGTGTTGAGTACAAGTACCTGAGAGAACAGGACCAACAGGATCGCGGAACAGATTCCTGCGATATGTCCCGGTGTCCACCATTTTCTAACAGTAGGAATGCCAACTATCTGCTCGATCCTTTTCATCAATCCTTTGTTGCCGCCTGTAGCTGCCATGGCCATCGACAATGCTTGTTTCTCTACTCCGGGCCAGCCTTTTTCCAGCGCCAATAAGGCCGTAGCATAGGAATGGGCATTATAACCAAATTGAATCACCAGTTGATCACAACTGGATTCGCGGTCTTCTTCGATCTGTTGAATCATCCATCGAACAAAGGGATTGAAGTAAAGCAATGATTGTATGATGGTGAGCAGGAAGTTGAACAGGTAATCCTTGCGGCGGATATGCGCGAGTTCATGTAATAACACGGATTCCATTTGCCGGATATCCAGGTGATTAACTGCAGCCAGCGGGATCAGGATCATGGGTCGCAGAAAACCAACCGTAACGGGTGATTTGACCAGGGAGGAAATCCAAACCTGGACGGGTCTCCGTACACCTATATAGGATGACATACGGGCCGTGAATATTTTCCATTCCCCTTGTATCCGGCTTAACCCATGTTGACGGATCAATTGGAGATACCGGTAATTAATGATGAATTGTCGAACCGGAACCACCAATAAGGCGAGGTATAATATCCCGGCATAGGGGAGAAGGGGCAAAAGATTTGCGCGAACCTGTGCGATCAAATTTTCATCGCCCAATTGGGCAACAAATAGCCGGGCGTCTGATACCTGGCCGAGGGAGATAAACAGGGTAAAAAGGAACCAAACAAATCCACCTAATACTAAACCGGTGGCGATGCCGGTACGTAAGTTGGATCGAAGCTTAGGGAACAGGAATAGCACAGCCCGGTAAATAACCCAGATCAGGGCCATTTGCCAAAAACTGTTCAATATGGCCCAACCAAGGGAAAGCAGAAAGTTGGATGCTGGCAAAGCAGGCATGCTTACTGTTTTTTCAGGTTATCCAATAACTCCTGGATCTTTTCTAATTCTTCGGGACTGGTCTTGTTATTTCCCAGGGCCTGAATGACCAACTGGGTAGGCGATCCGCCAAACAACGAATCGATCATTTTATTCAATAAATGCTTCTGGGTCTTCTCACGGTTTACGGCAGGCTGATAAACATGGCTGCGCATGGAGTTATCCCGCTTCACCAAGCCCTTCTCATTCATTATCTGCATGAGTTTCAAGGTTGTGGTATAGCCGGCTTCCTTGGTCTTGGAAAGCTCCTCATGAACCTCCCTTACCGTGGCCGTGCCCTTGTCCCACAGTACCTGCAATATCTCCAACTCACTCTCGGTGGGCTTTATATGCTTGCTGTTTGACATAGTGGTAAGTAATTGTGGTTCGAATATACGAGTTTTTTCGTATTCTGGATATTTGGTAACCTTATTTAAGATTTTTTAACATCCGTTAAGGTATGACGCAAGGAAAGTCAAAAGGTTACAAAAAAAAGCCCCGATGTAGAAACACCGGGACTTTGTAATGGTTCTGATTAGACTCTTCGTGTTATTTTGACGGGTATTGCACCGTAACAGACGGTTTGGTTTCCACATTTATCTTATCCACTTTCACCTCTTTGGTGGTGCCATGGTGAGATCCGCCGGTACCATGTACCTGCGCCAGGGTGGGGGCGATAACCAGGGAAACGATGGACATCAGCTTGATCAGGATGTTCATAGACGGACCGGAGGTATCTTTAAACGGATCACCTACGGTGTCACCTGTAACAGAGGCTTTATGGGGTTCTGATTTTTTATAATAGGTTTCGCCATTGATCTCTACGCCTTTCTCAAATGATTTTTTGGCGTTGTCCCAGGCGCCTCCGGCGTTGTTCTGGAACATACCCATCAATACACCGCTTACCGTTGCCCCAGCCAGGAAGCCACCTAAGGCTTCGGGTCCGAGTACAAATCCGACGATCAATGGGGAGATGATGGTGATAGCACCCGGGGCCAGCATTTTCTTAATGGAGGCATCGGTGGAAATGGCTACGCATTTTTCATATTCCGGTTTGCCAGTTCCTTCCATGATACCCGGGATGGTTTTGAACTGGCGTCTTACTTCTTCCACCATGCTCATGGCGGCTTGTCCTACGGCCTGGATAGCCAGGGAGGAGAATATGAAAGGTATCATACCTCCGACAAAGAGAGAAGCCAATACATCGGCTTTATAGATATCAATGCCATCAATTCCTGCTACACCCACAAAAGCGGCAAAGAGCGCCAGGGCGGTGAGGGCAGCAGAGGCGATTGCAAATCCTTTACCGGTGGCAGCAGTGGTATTACCTACTGCATCCAGTACGTCCGTTTTTTCGCGTACATCCGGAGGTAATTCACTCATTTCAGCGATACCACCAGCATTATCCGCGATCGGGCCAAAGGCATCAATGGCTAATTGCATGGCGGTGGTAGCCATCATACCGGCAGCGGCAATGGCCACACCATATAACCCTGCGCAGTAATAGGAACCCCAGATACCGCTGGCGAGCACAAGGATCGGCAACATCGTTGATTCCATACCCACGGCAAGTCCGCCGATCACGTTGGTGGCATGACCTGTACCTGATTGACGAACGATGGTCAACACAGGGCGTTTGCCCATGGCAGTATAATATTCGGTAATGATACTCATCAGTGTTCCTACAACCAGACCTACAGCGATGGCGCCAAGTACGCCCCATTTGGTGAAGTCATGACCACGCAGGGTCAGGTTTTCGGGAAGAATGAATTGTACCAGGAATATCGAAGCAATGGCGGTCAAAACAATCGAACCCCAGTTACCCATGTTAAGGGCTTTCTGTACGGTGGATGTATTGATCCCGGCATTTTCGGAGATACGGACAAACCAGGTTCCTACTATAGAGAAAAGTATACCTACGCCAGCGATCAGCATGGGCAGAAGGATCGGGGAGAGTCCGTTGAATGAATCGTTATGTGCAATGGTTTCCTGTCCAAGCACCATGGTGGCCAGAACAGTAGCCACATAGGAACCAAAAAGGTCGGCACCCATACCGGCCACATCACCCACGTTGTCGCCCACGTTATCGGCGATGGTAGCGGGGTTGCGGGGGTCATCTTCGGGGATACCGGCTTCTACTTTACCTACCAGGTCAGCGCCCACATCGGCCGCTTTGGTATAGATACCACCACCTACACGGGCAAAGAGGGCGATGGATTCAGCTCCTAATGAAAAACCGGTCAACACTTCGATGGCACGAACCATCTCAGGGCCATTTACCGAAGCGCCATCCGGAACAAAGATCATTTTCAGAATGATAAACAGGCTGCCCAGTCCAAGTACTGCCAAACCAGCCACTCCCAGTCCCATTACAGAGCCTCCGGTGAAAGAAACCTTGAGGGCTTTGCTAAGGCTGGTACGTGCCGCCTGGGCGGTACGCACATTGCTCTTGGTAGCGATCCGCATACCAATGTAACCTGCGGTGGCGCTAAATACAGCTCCAATAACAAAAGCGATTGAAATGGACCAGTGCGAACTTGGGTTGGCCGAGGCCATAACCCCCAACAGGATCGCAACGATCACCACAAAATATCCGAGGATTTTCCATTCGGCACGAAGAAAGGCCATGGCACCATTGGCAATATAGGTGCTGATCTCTTTCATACGGTCGGTGCCTGCATCCTGCTTAGCTACCCACTTGAATTTCACAAAGGTGTAGAGAAGGCCGATCACGGCCATCAGGGGAACGACGTAGATCAATTTATCCATAAACAGGTGGTTCTTAAACTACTTTTTAAAGGACGGCAAAGATAGGGGTTGGAACCCGAAATTGGAAGCTGGCGTTCAGAATAATATAGATCGATTTTTTATTGGTTTTATAACTCGATTTCCAGTTCATCCGGCCTGGAAAGCAGGGAATAAGCGACACCGATATGGTCTACCAGGTCGCTGGCGATCAGAGAGTGCCCGGATCCGGCCTCCAAAGCAAGGTCGCCGGCCAATCCATGGAGAAAAACCCCCAGCAAGGTCGCCACCCCGGGGGCATATCCCTGTGCCAGTAGCCCGGTCAGTATCCCGGTTAAAACATCGCCGCTTCCGGCAGTGGCCATACCCGGGTTTCCGGTCGAATTGAACCAGGCGGTACCGTCCGGCAGAGCAATAAAGCTATAATGCCCCTTTAAAACTATATTCATTTGCCGCCTTTCTGCTACCTCCCTTGTCCTGGCTATCCGCTCGAAATCATTGGCGGTCTTCCCAAAAAGCCGCTCCCATTCGCCCGGGTGGGGGGTAAGGATGGAATCACGGGGAACAAATTCCCAGAGTTCAGGAAATTTACCCAGAAGGGTTAACGCATCAGCATCTATGACCATGGGCCGAAGATGAGTATTGCAAACCTGGCGAAACAGGTCCCGTTGTTTTTCTCCGATCCCGATCGCCGGACCAATCCCCAAGCCCTGGTGGTCGGCCAAAGGATAGTAGCCTTCGATCTCATTGCCGGATCCACTCACCCTGACCATGGCTTCCGGAACAGTCATTTGAAGGATATCAAGACCCGTAGCAGGTACATAGCAGGTTAGTTTACCCGCACCAGATCGCAGGCAGGCCCTGGCAGCCAGGACCGCCGCACCCATGCTGCCGGTACTTCCGGCTAACAGGGAAGCATGACCGAAATTTCCTTTATGGGCATATTTGTCCCGCTTCTTTAGCCAGCCGGCGGCAATAGTGGGTGTAACTAGGGTAAACAGGGCAGAGGTGGTTTCCTCAAATCCGGGGTGGAGACCAATATCCAGTACAGATACATGACCTGTAAAGGGCCCGTTCTCCGGTACGAGTAACGCCGGCTTCAGGGTTTGAAAACTCAGGGTATGGGTTGCCAATACAGCAGGGTTTCCCCGGGAGGACCGGTCAACCGACAGCCCGCTGGGTATATCAATGGAAATGATCGTTTGATGGGAGGTATTCAGATGATTGACCAGGGCTGCGCTCAATCCCTCGAGGGGGCGGTTCATCCCCGAGCCATATAAGGCATCAACGATAACGGTGCCGTTGGGTATTGCGGGAAACTGTGATTCTTCCTGAATGAAATGGATATGACCATTCAGTGGATGCAGCCGGGCCAGATTGGTTTGAAAATCGGGGGTACCCAGATTGCCAAATTCAAGTATGTAGGTAGAGGTGGGTATTTTTCTGGATAATAATAAACGGGCAAGCGCCAACCCGTCACCTCCATTATTTCCTTTACCACAAAAGATAAAAACCGGAGGTGTGGATGCGAGGATGCCTTCCTGTTCCATCCAATCCAGGCAAGACTGCGCGGCTCTTTCCATCAGGTCAATGGAGGCCACAGGTTCGTGGGAGATGGTATATTGATCCCATTGCCGGATCTGATCCGCACTGTAGATCTTCATGGGAAATACGTTTCCTTAAAGTTGGGAAACTATTTCCAGAATCAATATGATTTTGTGTACTTCCTGCGGTACTTCGATCAGCGCGAAGGGAACTTTAATCCTTTTTGGCCACGAGGGGGGCCGGAGAACCCATGTTACCCGGTCTTTCTTCAGCCTGGACCATCAGGGATTCTTCCCCGGCGTCCTCTTCATTGTCTTGCAGGTATTGACCAAAAATGTCGTAGGCTTTGCGGGCCGTCCGGTAAATATTGCTGTTGTATTTATTTCCTACGATTATGATCGTTACTTTTTCCTCCGGCAAATAGGCAAAGGCACTGTTATTTCCATGCCAGCGGCCATTGTGGTAATAAACGGTCTTCTTGTTGGGGAGTGTGATCATTCTCCAGCCCAAACCATAATTATGCATCGATGGTCTTTCCAGGCTATGAGGGGTCAGGGCCAATTGAAGCATGGAATCATTGACTACTTCTTTTCCATGTACAGCGAGGCTCCATTTTAAAAGATCGGATGGGGTGCTGTAGATATTTTTATCACCGTAGGTATCGTCGGCAAAATCAAGTCTCCACAAGGCGCCATTATATTGAAAACTCGGAGTTACCGTTGTTTCCATGTCGGGGGTATACACATAGGTATCGGTCATGCCCAGGGGAGTGAAGATCTTTTCCTTCATATAGACCGGATAAGGCTGACCTGTGACCTTTTCAATGATCAAGGCCAGTAATACATAATTCGTATTACAATAGCTGAACCTTGAATTGGGTCTTGATTCTTTTCCCGGCTTCATGCTGTAGAGCGCGTCGAGAACCCCTTGATTACTGATCCGTATCTGCTTGTTCCATTTCCCCTTTTCTAAAAAATAGAGGTAGTTGGGTATGCCGCTTCGATGGGTTAATAACAAACGGACCGTAATTCCGGGATACGGGAAACCTGGGAAGAATTCTTCCAGCGGTTGATCCAGGTTTACCAGGCCTTGTTCCACCAATTGAAGCATGGCCATACCGGTCATAGTCTTGGAAGTAGAGGCTATATGAAAAGCAGTATGCTCGTGAATGCTGTCTTTTTTACGAAGGTCAATCCGGCCATGATAGTTTTCATAAACTACTGTTGAATCCTTGGCAACAAGAATGGCTCCATTGAAACCGCGTTGAAGAAGGTTGGTCTTCATAAAATCCGCTACCAGGTCGTGATATTTTTCGTAGTTGGCCGTGGAAGCGGGATCGGTATAGGCCAGGGTGGGGGAGAGTGTATCAGGATGCTTATCCCTTCCGGAGACGGTGCATCCTGCCCATATTATGCCCAGGAGGGCGGCTATAATCAGATTGTTTTTCAAAAGAAAATGATTTTACAGTTGGACTTCCAACAAATATAATGCTAAACCCCTGTAAAACGAATGTTAGTAATACGTTTTTTCAATCGTAATTTCCGCATCTTTGCAAGCATTATGAGTACTGTACAGGGAAAAACAAGTTATCCCAAAGACAAGATCCGCATTTTATTCCTGGAGAATATCAGCGATACAGCCGTAAAGAATTTTAAAGTTCATGGATATGATGGGGTTGAAAAGATCAGCAAGGCCCTGACCGAAGAGGAGCTGATCAAGGAGATCAAGGATGTGCATATTCTGGGCATCCGTTCCAAAACGCAAATCACTGCCAGCGTATTGGAAGCCGCCAATAAATTACAAGCCATTGGCTGTTTTTGTATTGGTGTTAATCAGGTGGATTTGCGTAAAGCCACGGAGAAAGGAGTGGTAGTTTTTAACGCCCCCTATTCCAATACCCGGTCGGTGGCAGAATTGGTCATCGGGCTGGCGATCATGTTGATCCGGCGTATACCGGATAAGAACAAAGCTGCGCATGAAGGGATCTGGATGAAAGATGCCAAGGGGAGTTATGAGCTAAGGGGAAAAACGCTTGGCATCATTGGCTATGGAAATATCGGTAGCCAGGTCAGCGTACTCGCCGAATCCATTGGCATGAAGGTGTTGTTCTATGATGTGGAGACCAAGCTTCCGCTGGGAAATGCCACGGATGCAAAATCATTAAAAGAACTCGTCAGCAAATCGGATGTGATAACACTTCATGTCCCTGAAAACAGCCAGACCCAGAATATTGTCAACAAGAATTTATTAAAGCATTTCAAAAAGGGTGCAATCCTGATCAACTATGCCAGGGGTACAGTGGTTGATCTTGAGGCATTGCGCAAAGGCATCCTCGATGGACATATTGGCGGCGCCGCTGTGGATGTTTTCCCCTGGGAGCCCGAAAAAAATGGCGACCGTTTTCAAACGCCACTCCAGGATCTGCCCAACGTGATCCTGACCCCGCATATTGGGGGTTCCACAGAAGAGGCACAACAGAATATCGGGGAAGATGTGAGTGCCAAATTGCATAATTACCTGGAGAAAGGGATCACGTTTGGATCACATACCGTTCCTGCACTGGCCCTTCCCCCACAGGAAGGCGCGCATCGGATACTGCACATTCACCGCAATGTACCAGGTGTTCTTTCGGCCATCAATACCCAATTATCCAAACATAATATCAATATCGTTGGTCAATACCTCAAGACCAATGACAGCATCGGGTATGTGGTGTTGGATGTCGATAAGAATATCTCCGGCCGGGCCCTCACTTTGTTGCGTGAGGTGAAGGAAACAATCAAAGTGCGAATGCTCTATTAAGCTGATAGCGAATGGCTAAAATCAATGGGTTTAGTCATTAAATTTTTAATTTCAATAATTATTGAAAATTCCATAAATTTGTGTCATAAAACCAAATGACATGAAAGTAGTGATTGCGGGGGGTGGATTTGGAGGTTTGCGATTGGCCCGGAAACTAAATAATAAAACGGGTTTTGAGGTCCTGCTGGTGGACCGTTTCAATTATCACCAGTTTCAGCCCTTATTTTATCAGGTAGCAACTGCCGGATTGGATGCGAGCAATATTTCCTTTCCCTTGCGCAAGGCATTTCACAACAGCAAGAATGTCAAATTCCGGTTAGCGGATATTCTGGAAATAAAGCCGGCGGTCAAGGTGTTGGTGACCGATAAGGAAGAGATCAGTTATGATGTGTTGGTGTTGGCAACAGGTGCGGATACAAATTTTTTTGGTAATAGTGGATTAGGGGAAAAGGCCTTTCCGATGAAGTCAACAGTGGAGGCTTTACAAATACGGCACCGGCTTATACAGAACTTTGAGGATGCCCTTCGGGCAACCGATCCCGAAGAATTGCAACTGCTGATGAATATTGTGGTTGTGGGTGGGGGGCCAACCGGTGTTGAACTTTCCGGTGCACTGGCTGAAATGAAACGCTACGTGTTGCCCAAAGATTATCCCGAGCTGGATTTTACCAAAATGAATATCTATTTGCTTGAGGGTTCTGGAAAGACCCTCGGGACCATGTCGGAAGCCTCCTCCAGACAATCTAAAAAGTATCTTGAAAAGTTGGGTGTTACCTTGTTGACTGGCACTTTGGTAAAGGATTATGATGGCAAGAATGTTTTCCTGCAGGAAGGCGCCACGATACCTTCCGGGCTGGTGATTTGGGCTGCGGGTATCAAGGGAAATGTGCCAGCCGGCCTGGCGGAAAAAGAGTTGGCGAGAGGAAACCGCATTCGGGTAAACCGGCAATGTGAAGTGGTAGGACATGAAGGAATTTATGCAGTTGGAGACCTGGCATATATGGAAACCCCGCTTTATCCCAATGGTCATCCCCAGGTAGCCCAGGGGGCAATTCAGATGGCTGACCTTATTGCGGAAAATCTGCTTCGAGCACTGAAAGGGCGGAGCGACAAAAAGGAGTTTGAATATGTGGACAAAGGATCCATGGCAACCGTGGGAAGAAACCTGGCAGTAGTGGACCTATCAAAACCCAAATGGCATTTTGGTGGGTTTCCAGCCTGGATGGTGTGGATGGGCCTGCATCTGATGTTGATCTTAGGTGTGAAGAACCGCTTGTTTGTTTTCCTCAACTGGCTGTATAACTATATTACTTACGACCAGAATTTGCGGTTGTTATTTCGGGAGTTTTACCGAGATAAGAAGGTTAGCCATTAGCTGTTGGCTATTAGCTAATGGCTAATTCTCAACAATATTTTTCTTCCTCTCGATCTGAACGCCGGTGTTTCCGCGTCCCATTGTGTTTCAATAATGGTTGCGAGTTCCTGTTTGATCTCGGGGTAGGTTTTGGAGAGGTTATCCAAT
>JANRLV010000115.1:0-17682 GCA_033762195.1 Chitinophagaceae bacterium
CATTTTATATCGCCATCCGGAATGCAGATGTGGTGGCCTTGGAGAACAACCCTGAACTCTGGCAGAAGGAAATGGACGAATATGGTACTCCCGAAGAATCGGCTTACGGGGGATACCGGAAGGACTATGAATCACCGGATATGCCCTCCGGAAATATTACCGAGAAAACCCTCCAGTTTGACCGGTATGAAAAAAGATTGGAACAGGCGCTCTATGTTCAGCCCTTTATCCTGAATAGCTTGCTCTACCGGAATTCCTATATGCAGAGCATGGATTTTGAAGAAGACACCTACCTCGATCTCTATATTTTCCAAACAGGTAAAAAGCTGGGTAAAAAAGTGGCCGGTGTGGAGCAATACCCGGAGAGTATGCGGTTGATGATGGAAGCCTCCGTCGATGCCATGAATGAAAAGAACAAATTGGAAAAAAGCTATGATTTTGATCCCGACCTGGCCGAGATGAAATTACAGGAAGCTTATCGGGCAGGAAATCTCGACTGGCTCGACACCATTCACAAGGCCAACAGTGAATCTCCTGCCTTTGATGAAAAATTTATTTATAAGAGAAATGAGATCCAGGCCAACTCCATTGATTCCATTCTAAAAAAGAACACCCTTTTTGTAGGTGTCGGTGCCGCCCATTTACCCGGTGAAAGAGGAGTGATCGAATTGCTCCGCAAAATGGGATACCGGCTTCGCCCGATCTATATGACCAAAAGGGATAACCAGCATAAGGAGACGATCGATAAGATCAGGGTGCCGGTGAAATTCCAGACAGAAAAATCCCCGGATGGATTTTTTCAGTTGGAAGTGCCGGGCAAACTCTATTCGTACGACAAAGAGGATTTCTTTTCCCAGTCGCATTTTGCAGATATGGCAAATGGGAGTTATTACATGGTCACCCGTCTGCGTACCCATCACCGGATATGGGGCGATTCAGAGAAAGATGTTTTGCGCAAGACAGATAGTGTGATGTACGAGAATATTCCCGGAAAGATTTTAACCAAGACGCCGATCGAACGGAATGGATACAAGGGTTGGGATATTGTGAACCGCACCCGGAGCGGGGATGTACAGCGGTCGCAGATTTTCGTCACCCCCTTTGAATTGATCGTCTTTAAGATGAGTGGCCGTGGTGAATATATCCGCCAGGGAGAAGAGGCAAAAAAATTCTTTGAAAGCATTAAGTTAAAGGAATACATGGCAGGTTCGGGCGTCAATTGGAAACCTTCCTTTGGTGGGTTTAAAGCCGACTTTCCCCATGAACCCTATATGAGCATCAACGGGGATCGTTTCTTTGAAGCGGTGGATAAAACCAATGGGATGCAGTTCTCTGTACAACATCTCAACCTGACCAATTTCGAACATGCAGGTGAGGACGCGTTTGAACTCCAGCTTTTAAAAGAAAGTTTTGGCAGCGGTGAGTACATTGATACTCTGCTCCGCACAGAATACTCCCACAGTAGCGGTTACCCGGCCCTGGATGCGGTGTACCGGCACAAACAGGGGCACCTGGTTCGTACACGGTTTATCATTCGTGGTCCTCATGTGTATAGCCTGATTGTTCAGGAGCCAACTACAAACACCCAGGCTGATACCAAAAACATACGGTTCTCACCTGCCTCCGATCGGTTTTTCCAGAGTTTTTCCTTCGTCCCTTTTGAATATGGGGAGGTAAAGGAATTTCAGGATTCACTCATGAACTTCACAGTCAAATCCCCCTGGTTCCCTGTTAAAAAGAATACGATACAACTTACACCCGGATACGGTCGAAAAATAGATGATGAATGGGCCCTGAATGAATTTGCCCGGGATAATGGACGGATTAAACGATATGCCAATGATTCCACCGGTGAATCGGTGTTTGTTGGATTTAATATCCTGCCCCGGTATAAGGAAGTAGAGGATAGTAGTTTGTCAGAGATGAACGATCTGCCCTGGCTGGAGAATAGCGAGGATTCGGCCAGACAGGTCAGATATACTCGCGAGTTTACAGCAAAAGACAGTTCTAAAAACTGGATCTATCATCTCAGCGATTCAGGAAGTAGCCGGATGCTGCGAATGCACCTTCGGTATAAAAATGGCACCTATCTCGCTGTGTTTACACAGGGCGATACATTGTCCACTCCGAGTACATTTGTCCGCTCCTTCTTTGAACAATTGGTTCCAGCTGATACGGTAAAAGGATATGACCCCTTTATAAAAAAATCTACCGTCTTTTTTGCCGACATCGCCAGTGCAGATACACTGACCCGGCAAAAAGCCTTTAATGCGGTGGAGGATGTGGAATTTGATTCGACCGATCTTCAGCAACTCATCCGGACCATTGATGGATTGAGTTGGAAGGATAAAAAATACCTGGAAGTAAAATCCACCATGGTCCGGAAAATGGAAGAGATCACTTCGCCGGCTTCCTCTGATCATTTGCGCAAGATGTATTTTCAGGTAGGGGATACGTTAAGTCTGCAGCATACGATACTGAATACCTTATTATCGCAACAAACGGCCTATGCGTTTGAACAATTCCGTTCCATCATCCGCCGCGAACCGCCCATACTCGAAGCGGCTTCCGACGAAAACGAACGGTATGTGAGTTATGGATCCTATGATCGGAACAGGTATGATGATAATGATTTTCTCAGCACCCTGGAAGACAGCCTTCCCCTGACCAAGACCATCTTCCCCGATATTCTTCCCCTGGTAAACCTGGATGACTACCGCCTGCCGATCATGAGCTTGTTGGAAACATTGATCGATAGCAACCTCGTAAAAGAAAATGATTATAGCAGCTATTTTTCTAAATTCTTTTTGGAGGCCCGGCATTCCATACGGAAGCAAAAAGTGGCAGAGAAACTAAAGTCGATACAAAAGGCAGCCAGTGAGGATGACGAAGACGAAGGGGATTATGCACCATCTTACGGCAATAACCGAAATGGAAATACCGAATTATCCCGTTATGCCTCGATTCTTTTACCTGCCTATGATAATAATCCGGATGTCAGGGATTTCTTCGATCAATTACTATCGTCGGAAGATAAGAACCTTCGTTTCCGTACCATGGCAAAAATGATCCGTAAGGGTAAGAAGGTCCCGGATACATTGATGGCCTATTTTGCCCAGGAGGAGGATTTCAGTTACCGCCTATTTATTTTTCTGAAAACAATCAACAAGACTGATCTTTTTCCCAGCAAGAATATGGATCAGGAAAAAATGGCCCGAAGCCTTTTGCTCCTGAACCAGTCAAATGGTAAACCCGATTCACTCGTGTTCCTGAAGAAACACTGGCTGGAAAGCCGTTTTGATACCGGGTATATTTATTTCTATAAATACAAGGCGAAGAAAGACGATGCCGGGTGGAAGCTTGCTTCCGTAGGTTTGATGGCAAAAGATTCGACAGAATTTGATATGGAACCGGACAGGAGCAAGGGTTTTTATTTCTCTCCGCAATCCTCATTTTACCGGAAGTATATTTTTAACAATCAATCCGGCCGCTATTACGAAAGTGACTACACTGATCTTTGGGATACGCGATTGGAAGAAGATAAAACCATTGATGAATTGATCCTGGACCGGATCAAGCGCATTTATTATAGCCAGCACCGGAATTCCGCACAGTATTTTCAGGATGAGCGAAATCCGTATGGGTATTTTAGGTAGGATGACAGATGACGGATGACGGATGACGGTCATCCGTCATCCGTCATCTGTCATCTTACCTGGTATCGACGCAATCAACCTCCTCGTATATTCTTCCTTAGGCCGGAAATAGACTTCCTCTGCCTCGCCTGCTTCAACGATCTTTCCCTGGTGCATCACCAATATGCGGTCACTCAGGTAATGGACCACCGACAGGTCATGGGAGATGAATAAGATCGTAAATCCGTATTCTTTTTTCAGGTCATTTAATAAATTCAGCACTTGTGCTTGAACACTTACATCCAGCGCGGAAACGGATTCATCACAAACCACAAAAGAAGGATTGAGTATAAGCGCCCTTGCGATTACTACCCTTTGCCGCTGCCCTCCCGAGAATTGATGGGGATAATGATCAAAATGCCCTGCTGTCAATCCGGTTTTTTCCAATAACTCTACCACCTGGTCTTTTCGCTGGCGTGAGCTGGTTCCGGGCTGGTGAACCATTAAAGGCTCCATCAATGCATCACCAATACGAAGACGTGGGTTGAGCGATCCATAGGGGTCCTGGAATACCAATTGCATATCCTTTCGATAAGGAAGCAATTCTTTTCTATTTAACTGCATCAGGTCCTTTCCCTGATAGATGATCTGTCCCGCGGTGGGCTCGATCAATCGCAAGAGGGTCCTACCCAGGGTTGTTTTCCCGCAACCGGATTCACCCACCAATCCCAAGGTTTCTCCTATTCGCAGATCAAAACTCACCCCATCCACCGCTTTAATCGTTTTTTGTTTTTTGGTAAACAGACCACCGCTTTGCCGGAAATGGACCTCCAGGTTTTTTACTTCAAGCAACAGATCGGTCGAAACAAAAGGAGCAGTTATTTGATTGGGAGTATCAGATTTAAGTGCTGAAAGACCGGAAAGAAAATCACTCACCACCGGCAATCGTTTCCCTTTGGGATGATTGACCGGCCGGCAGGCCAGTAGTCCCTTGGTATAAGGATGTTGGGGATCGGCGAACAAGGTAGCCGTCTTGTTTTCTTCAACGATCTTCCCTTTGTACATCACGAGACATCGATCTGCGATCTCTGCCACCACACCCAGGTCATGCGTAATAAAGATGACCGCCATTCCCGTCTCCTGCTGTAATTCCCGGATTAGGTCAAGTATGGCTTTCTGAACCGTTACATCCAGGGCCGTGGTAGGTTCATCACAGATCAGTAATGAAGGGTTGCCACACATGGCCATCGCGATCATGACCCGTTGTTTCTGTCCCCCGCTCAATTCGTGCGGGTATCGATCATACAGCGACACAGGGTCGGGGAGTTTGACGCGTTCAAGCCAATGGATCGCTTTTTCTTTGGCTTCCTTTTTAGAAACGTTGTAATGTGTTTGAATGGCTTCGGTGATCTGGTGTCCACAGGTAAAAACCGGATTGAGTGAACTCATCGGTTCCTGAAAGATCATTCCGATACGGCCACCCCGCACCGACCGCATGGTTTGCTTATCGGCGGTCAGGAGGTCAATGGATTCATGTTGATCAGGAGAAAAAATAATCTGCCCTTGTGTAATACGCGCCGGTGGCACAGGCAACAATCGAAGGATCGAGAGTGCCGTAACCGACTTTCCCGAACCCGATTCACCTACAATGGCCAATACTTCTCCCTGAGACAGAGAAAAAGTAATATCCTGAAAAACGGTCTTGTCACCGGTTTCTGTGGCAAAGGCCACAGACAGGTTATTTACCTGAAGTACCGGTTGGCTCATGATCAGAATTTCAGGTGGCGAACGGTCAGCCCGTCATTGATCAATTGTTTCAGGGAATCGATCCCGATCTTGAGATGGGTCTCCACATATTGTGCGGTGACATTCTTATCACTCTCCTCTGTTTTTACTCCTTCGGGGATCATGGGTTGATCACTCACCAGGAGCAGAGCTCCGGTAGGAATTTTATTATAAAAACCAACCGTAAAGATCGTGGCGGTTTCCATATCTATGGCATAAGCACGGATCTGGGTCAGGTACATTTTAAATTTCTTATCGTGTTCCCATACCCGACGGTTGGTGGTATATACAGTACCTGTCCAATAGTCCACTTTATTATCCCGTATGGTGGTGGATACCGCTTTTTGCAGGGCGAAAGCGGGGAGTGCTGGTACTTCGGAAGGGAAATAGTCATTGGATGTACCCTCACCGCGTATCGCGGCGATGGGGAGTATGAGGTCACCAAGTTTATTTCTTTTTTTCAACCCACCGCATTTTCCCAAAAACAACACGGCGCTGGGTTTGATCGCTGTGAGAAGATCCATGATCGTGGCGGCAGTGGGGCTTCCCATACCAAAGTTGATGATGGTGATGCCATCGGCGGTGGCACATTGCATGGGTTTATCCCGTCCGACTACTTCCACTTTGTGCCATTCGGCAAACATGGTGACATAGTTCCCGAAATTGGTCAGGAGGATGTATTTCCCAAAATTCTCCAGCTTTTCACCGGTGTAGCGGGGTAACCAGTTGTTGACAATGGCTTCTTTGGTCTTCATGTGTGGGAGGTTTATGCAAAGATTGGGAATTTATTTAAATATATCCGTTTCTCGCAGCGATCGCTGAGTTTTCCACTACGGACGCGGCAAGTAACAATTAAAAAGAGGGGAGGGCAGTTAATTCCACAAGTTCGGTTGTTTCCTTCCGCCAGGCGCGTGTATAATCGCCATTGGTGATGACGAGGTAGGTGACGGGAATAGAAACATGATAGCGGAGAATCTGGTCAAAGACCTTTTCGGCCAGGGGCTCTGTCTGCGCTTTGCATTCCACCATCATCCAGGGTTGATGGTCCTTATCGTATACGAGAATATCAAACCGCTTGTTCAATTCGCCAAGCTTCATTTGTTTTTCCACCGCGATCAATGCTTCAGGGAATTGCAGGGTTTGAACCAGGTATTGAATAAAATTCTGTCGGACCCACTCCTCCGGTGTGAGTACCACCCATTGTTTCCTCAACGGATCAAAGAGTTGATCACGACCCTGTTCTTTGCGCATGCGAAAACTTGGGGGAGGGAAAGAGATTTTGATCATATATTAAAATTTACCGCAAGGGCGCAATGGCGCGAAGTTCACCGCAGGGAACAAGAGAACGCAGAGTTACGCAGAGTGATTAAAGATTCTTGACATGGTATTTAAATACCTGTGTTTACTTTGGAATTAGATTAATTATTAAAAAAAACCAAAATAAATAAGAGAGTATCACTCTGCGTAACTCTGCGTTCTCTTGTTCCCTGCGGTGAACTTCGCGCCCTCGCGGTTAAACAACTTACACACAAATCTTAAGGGAAGATACCTAACTCCACATAACTCGTGGCCACCTTATTGATCGCAACAACGTAGGCGGCGGTACGCATATCCGGGATATCGTGATTGGCTTTCCAGGTATCCATTACTTCGCGGGTAGCGTTGATCATGGTTTCTTCCAGGCCGCTATGCACCAGGGAAACTTCATCAGGTCCATGCATGATAAACTCTCTTTCACTGGGGGATACCTGTTTTCCGGTCAGCACTTCCATTTGGCTCAGGATATGGCTGTTGAGGTTTTCGGTAAAACGTTTTTCCAGACGGCCATAGCGAACATGGCTCAGGTTCTTTAACCATTCAAAATAGGAGACGGTCACCCCACCGGCATTCAGGAACATATCGGGAATGACGAGGGTTCCTTTTTTGATCAGCACTTCATCCGCTTCGGGTGTGATAGGTCCGTTGGCGGCTTCTCCAATGATCTTTGCCTTGATGCGGTCCGCATTGCTGGCATTGATCACATTCTCCAGGGCCGCGGGGATCAGGATATCACAATCCAGTTCGAGGGCTTCCAGGCTTTTTTCGATGTTTTTGGCACCGGGATAGTTGAGGATTGAACCTGTGCTCTTGCGGTGTTGGAATACGGCATCTACATCAAGACCGTCTTCGTTGTGAATGGCTCCTTCATATTCAGCGATAGCGATAACCTTAGCGCCGGCTTTTTGGAAATAATAACCAGAATGGTAACCCACATTACCCAAACCCTGAACGATAACACGTTTTCCTAATAATCCGGTTGTAAGCCCCAGGTTCTTCATGACATCCTCCATACCACATACTTCACGCACGCCGTAGAATACACCAAGACCGGTAGCTTCGCGGCGACCACGCACCCCACCTTGAGAAACAGGTTTACCTGTAACACAACCCAGACCATCAATCTCTCCGGGTTTCAAAGTGGTATAGGTATCTACGATCCAGGCCATTTCACGTTCGCCGGTTCCGTAATCAGGTGCAGGTACATCCGTACCAGGTCCGATAAAATTCTTTTTTACCAACTCAGACGTATAACGACGGGTGATCTTTTCCAATTCATAGGGAGAATACTTCCGGGGATTGATCTTGATACCGCCTTTACCACCACCAAAGGGAACATTCACAATGGCGCATTTATAGGTCATCAGTGAAGCCAGGGCCATCACCTCATCCTGGTTTACCTCGGCGGCAAAACGGATACCCCCTTTACAGGGCGCTTTGTGATGGGAGTGTTGTACCCGGTAGGCTTCAATAACTTCGATACGGCCATCATCCATTTTTACCGGGAAGCGCATCCGGTAAACGGCATTACAGGCTTTGATCTGTTCAAGGATACCTTTATCCCACTTGGTGAACTTGGCTGCTTTGTCAAAACTTTTACATACGTCGCCGAAAAAACTGTAATCGGTATTTGCTGACATGTGTTGTGATTTTTAAATGATATGATATGGCAAGTGTTAGCTTATTTTTCTTTCTCCAGCCTGGAAATTTTCCGGTCGATACGAACCAGATAGAGGACAAGTCCGAGCAGGATGGTCAGGATCACAGCGACCACTACATAGATTTTTCCATTGCTGCGCATCAGGTCAGCCATTTCGGCCTGGCCATTGGCATCGGTTTGTGCAAACAGACCGGTCGAAAGCAAGAAGGTCAGGAGTAAAGTGAGTGTTCTGCGTATCATGCGTTCAAAATTGATTTGTCTTTAATATAACGTATCCGGATCTTGATGGTTGTGATCCAAACAGCCAGAAGGGTCCAACCCGCGATAGCCGGATAGAAGACCATGCGTAGCCTGGCATCAGCCGCTTTGAAATCAAGAGCAGGGTTTCCCTCGCTTCCACCCGGGTGCAAACTGGGGAGTACCCTGGGGAGTATCCAAATGGAGGGAAACAACATGGCAAAAGCAAAAATGTTGTACACCGCGCTCACGCGGGCTTTTTTATCAATATCCTGAATGGAATCGCGAAGTACGAGATAAGCGAAATAGATCAGCAGGGCGATAGCGGCTCCGATCAGTTTCGGTTCTTTGGCAATGATGCTAAACGTGATGTTGGGGATATTGGGGTCAGCCCAGGTATAATTCATCCAGATGGCCCCGGTGGCATAACCCAGGATACCGAGAATGATTCCCACGACCGCATATTCCCGGCTGCAAATATCCGAGCGCAGATCGCCGGTACGCAGGTATTTGATGGCGTGTACCACAGAAATGATGAAGAGGATCATCATGGCAAACCACATACAGACATGGAAATACAGATTGCGGATGGTTTCTTCCAATTGAGGGAGGCGGGGCACTTCACCTAATATTCCAACCGTGAAGGTATAGACCAGGAGAAGTACACTAGCTATTTTCCACCAGGATCTTCGCATAAAGAAAAATTGGTAAAGGTCGACAATGCCGCGCGGGTTTTAGCGGTATTGGGCCTGCAATCGTTGCGCAAATTTAGGGTAATTAGGTTTTTTGGAGTAAGAATTCGTTTTTTTGGATGGAGGATGACGGAGGAAAGTTGACAGATGACGGATGACAGATGTCGGGGTCCGGGGTCGGAGGTCCGAAGTTTGACTTTCCAATTGCGGTCATCTGTCATCCGTCATCAGTCATCCTCAACCTAATCCTTCCACAAAAACGGAAAAAGAATAACCGCCAGCACAATAATCAGTGCATCCAGTGCCAGTAAAAGAAGGATGACATTAACGGGCATGGAACCGGTAAGTGTAAACACGGAGCGGGAAAGCCGCATCAGCAGAATCAACTGGGGAATGATGATCGGGAAACCCAAAATGGCCATGATGGCCGCGTTTTGCTGGGCCTTGGCCGCTATCGCCGCCAAAAAAGTAAAGACCAGCGAGAGGCTCCAGCTTCCGATCAATACCAGCCCGATAAAAGGCCCCATTTTTTGTACCGGATTATCCAGAAAAAGGACAAAAAGGAGTAAGCTGAGCAGGCTCATCAATACCATCAGCAGTGTATTGAAAAAAAGTTTGGAAAGGACAAAGGCCGACGGGGGTACAATGGAATAAAAGTAGAGCATACGTCCCCGGCTTTCCTGCAAGAAACTCTTGGCCACCGCATTGATACAGATAAACAACTGTATCACCCAGAAAAGTCCGTTCCAGACCCGGCTTTCGGGGGTTTCCAACGCCATGTACAATACAAAAGTGGTGGAACCGATGTATAGGAGGATTCCATAAAAGCTATACTGTTGCCGGATCTCCAATAAGAGGTCCTTGCGAAAGAGGGTCCATATTTGTCGCAGGAGTGTCATTAGCGTTCCAGACTATAACAATGACGGCAAAGGGGTTCGTACACATCCTTTTCACCCAACATCACCTGGTCATCGTTGGGGATTTTGCGGTATGAATAACTGGCGATATTGCCACAACGCATACAGATCGCATGTAATTTGGTCACATAATCCGCCTTGGCCATCAGGAATGGCATTTGCCCGAAGGGCTTACCCATATAATCCATGTCCAGTCCGGCTACGATCACCCGGATACCCCGGAAGGCCAACTCATCACAGACCTCAGCGATCTCGGGATCAAAGAACTGGGCTTCGTCAATACCCACCACATCTACGGTTTGGGCAAGCAGGAGTATTTTTTGAGAATTGTCAACAGGCGTGGAGAGAATGGCATTTTCATCATGCGAAACGATCTTTTCTTCATCATATCGGGTATCGATCCCGGGTTTGAAGATCTCCACTTTTTGGTTGGCGATGCGGGCCCTTTTCAGCCGGCGGATCAATTCCTCCGTTTTTCCCGAAAACATCGACCCGCAGATCACTTCGATCCACCCTCTTTTTTCCCCATGTATGCGAGGCTCGATAAACATTGTTAATATTTTGGTACCAATGCCCCAATTATGGTGTCATTGGCAAACAGTTTGTAACTTTCAGCGAAACGCTCAAAAGTAAGGGAAATCTCATGGAAAGAATCAAGGCACTTATTGATAAATTGAAGCAACAGGCTGACCAGCAGGCCGATGCCGGCCAAATGCTGATGACTGTACAGTCATTGCAACAAGCCCTGCAACAATTACAGGCACAAAAAGGCAGAACCCTCGGTACGTCCAAAGTAGCGGTGGTCTATCCTTCTTCCGGGGCGCGAGTGGCCATGGTGCAGGTAGAAGAGGAAGTGGTGGTAGAAGAAAAAAAGATCGAAGCGCCGGTAGCCCCGCCCGCCTATACCTATGATCCCATACTGGAAATACCTACGCTGACCCATCAAAAAACATCCCGGGAGATCAATGAAGCCCTGGCCGAACAAAATACATCCATCAACGACCGGTTAAGCGTGCCCAAAAGCGAAGTGGGCGGTACCCTAATCGGCGACCCGGTACAGGACCTGCGCAAAGCCATTGGGATCAATGACCGGTTTACATTTATCAGTGAACTGTTTCGGGGAGATGAGGCCATGTATGAAAGAAGCCTGAAGACCATCAATAATTTCGGGGTCCACTCCGAAGCCGAATATTGGATTACCCGCGAATTGGAAACCAAACTGGGTTGGGATGCCGGAAGCGAAACCGTCACCCATTTTTATCAGTTGGTGAAGCGGAGGTTTGGGGGGAGGTAGGGGGCGGATGACGGATGACGGATGTTGGATGACGGATGACGGATGACAGATGACAGATGACGGATGTTGGAGGTTGGAGGTTGGCGGTGCGCTGTGCGCGCCCTCCGGTCTCGCACAGCAAGACTCCAACATCAAACATCCATCATCCAACATCTGTCCTCTGTCCTCCGTCATCTGTCCTCCGTTATCTCCGCCACCACCCCCAAAATCCGCTCGGTCGCGCCACGTCCCATTTTCACATAGGCTGAAGCCTGTTCAGCGGCAACTTTCCTTGCCTGCTCATGATTAAACAGGTCATCTAACACTTGCTTCATCTCCTCTTTATTTTTCACTACAAATCCCGCTCTGCATTCTACTAATTCGACTGCTTCCCGAAAGCGCTGATAATTTGGCCCAAATAAAACCGGCACTCCATACACCGCCGCTTCCAGCGTATTGTGGATACCGCTCCCAAATCCACCACCGATATAACTAACGGTGGCCACCCGGTACAGGGAAGATAACATGCCAATATTGTCAATGATCAGTACCCGGGCCGAAGTTCCTTCGGTATACCGCGAATAGCGTATGGTGGAAGGGAGGAGATCTTCCAGTTCTGTCAGGTGTTTATCACTGATCTCATGTGGGGCGATCACGCATTTTATTTCCGGAAAATGGGAGAGTGCATCACTCAGTACGGCTTCATCTGCGGGCCATGTACTTCCGGCTACCAACACAGCGTGACCCTCACTAAAAGCCTGAACGATCGCGGGTACAACAGATCTTTCTGCGATCTCCGCCACCCGGTCAAACCGGGTATCACCAGCAATGGACACAGGCAATCCCGGGATATGTTTTTCCAACAGATCAAGCGAGGCTTTGTCCTGTACAAACAGGCGCGTGAAAAATCCCAGCATTTGCCGGTGAAGACCGCCATACCATTTGAAAAAAGGTTGGGCCGGACGAAAAATGGCTGAAAAAATATACAAAGGAATCTGTCGGTCATGGCAGCCCTTGAGATAATAAAACCAGTAATCATATTTTACAAAGAAGACCTTTTCCGGTTTTACCAGATCGAGGAATCTTCTGGCATTGACGGGTCCGTCAAGCGGCAGATAGGTCACCAGGTCTGCCCCGGGATAATTTTTTCGCTGCTCATACCCGGAAGGAGAGAAGAAACTGAGCAGGAGGCGATGGTTCGGATATTGCTTTTTGAGTTGCTCCAATACCGGTCTCCCCTGTTCAAATTCTCCCAAGGAGGAGCAATGCATCCATATCCATTTGTCCTTCTCTCCAATGGCTTTTCCCAGTTTTTCCCAGATGCCCTTTCGGCCTTCCACCCATAACCGGGCCTTGGTATTAAAGGGAGCAACCAGACGGACAGCGGCCTGGTAAAGAAAAAGGGCGATATGGTAGAAAAACAGGGACAAAAAGGACGTTTTATAGCGATGAAGTAACAAAAATAGGTTGGGGGATGGTATTTGGATCTCAAAACTTGTCTATTAATTGTTTTGAACCACAGAAACACAGAGGAATATTGATTATTTAGTCTGGATTTTTGCATATTTACCCGATAACATAATCGGATAACCTTCCAGCCAATAACCAATAATTATTAATTATTAATCAATAATCCTCTGTGTCTCTGTAGTCAATTAATACCTGCCTCAGCATATTGCCTCCTTGTTAATTCCCGCCCTAAACATGAAAACCAGCCATATTTTACTATTTTTGCGCCAGTTTTAGAGTGGCTTTTGCTTTTTTATGTAATTATAAATCAAAGCTTACCTGCATGATTCGGGTAAAAGCCAATTAAATCCGACACTATGCGCCCGATACAAATGGTCGACCTGAAACAGCAGTACCACAAGATCAAGTCTGAAGTGGATGCCGCTGTGATCGCTGTGCTGGAAAGTTCCGCCTTTATCAACGGTAAACCGGTACAGGATTTTGCCAGTCAACTGGCTGCCTACACCGGGGCCAGGCATGTGATTCCCTGTGCCAATGGGACCGATGCCCTCCAGATCGCCATGATGGCGCTTGACCTCAAACCGGGAGACGAGGTCATTACCCCTTCCTTTACTTACATCGCCACTACCGAGGTCATAGCCCTGCTGCGTTTGACACCTGTATTTGTAGAAGTCGACCCCAAGACCTTTTGCATGGATCCCGAATCGCTGGAAAAGGCGATCACCCCTCGCACCAAGGCCATTGTACCCGTTCACCTGTATGGACATGCGGCACCCATGGAAGAGATCCTGGCCATTGCTGAAAAATACAATCTGTTTGTAATCGAGGATAATGCCCAGGCCATCGGCGGATCCTATACATTCTCGCATGGGACGGTTAAAAAAACCGGCACCATCGGGGATATCGGTACCACCTCCTTCTTTCCCTCCAAAAATCTGGGTGGGTACGGAGACGGAGGCGCCATCTTTACCCATGATGATAAGCTTGCGGAACAAATGCGGATGATCGCCAATCATGGGCAGAGCAAACGCTATTACCATGACCGGGTAGGTTGTAACAGCCGGCTGGATACCCTGCAAGCCGCCATTTTGAACATCAAATTGCAGCACCTCGACGAGTATATCCAGGCCCGCCGGTCGGCAGCCGACTGGTATGATAAAGCCTTTGCCGGCAATCCCCATATCACGGTCCCTTACCGGGCCCCGTGGAGTGAACACGTCTTTCACCAATACACCCTGATACTGGATGGTGTGGACCGCGATGGACTGAACCGTTACCTCGCCGAAAAGTCCATTCCTTCGATGATCTACTATCCGGTTCCCGGACATAAGCAAAAAATGTTTGATGCGTTCCATACTACAGGGGTGTCTTTGCCCGTTACTGACTGGCTTACGGAGAGGGTCATTTCCTTACCGATACACACCGAACTGGATGAAGAACAACTCACTTATATAACAACCACCGTACTTGAATACATTAACCAAAACCCCTGATCGTACATGAAAATCGCAGTAGTAGGCACCGGTTATGTCGGACTCGTGACCGGAACATGTTTTGCTGAAACAGGTAACACCGTAACCTGTGTTGACATCGACAAAGCCAAAGTGGAGAAACTTTCCAATGGACAGATCACCATCTATGAACCTGGACTGGAAAAGCTCTTTATCCGTAACCTTCGTGAAGAACGCCTCCATTTTACCACCAACCTGGAGGAAGGAATCAAAGATGCACAGATCATATTCCTCGCCCTGCCCACCCCTCCCGGGGAAGATGGCTCGGCCGACCTTAAATACATCCTGGGTGTGGCCAAAGACCTTGGACACATACTGAAAGATTATAAAGTGATTGTGGACAAGAGTACTGTACCTGTTGGTACTGCAGAAAAAGTGCATGCCGCCATCGCCGCCAATAGCAAAGTGGAATTTGATGTGGTATCCAACCCTGAGTTCTTACGTGAAGGGGTAGCCGTAGATGATTTCATGAAACCCGACCGCGTTGTGATCGGTACCAGCTCTGAACGGGCGAAAAAACTCATGGGTGAACTCTATGCACCTTTTGTGCGCCAGGGCAACCCCGTGATCTATATGGATGAGCGTTCCGCCGAATTGACCAAATATGCCGCCAATTCATTCCTCGCTACCAAGATCTCTTTCATGAACGAGATCGCCCTGCTTTGCGAAAGGCTGGGTGCCGATGTGGACATGGTACGTTTGGGTATTGGTACAGACCTGCGTATTGGTAAACGCTTCCTTTTCCCCGGCATCGGGTATGGGGGTAGCTGTTTCCCCAAAGACGTTCAGGCCCTGGTGAAATCCTCCAAAGAAGTGGATTATGATTTCCGCATCCTGAATGCGGTAATGGATGTGAATGAGAAGCAGAAGCTTCACCTCATGCCAAAAGTAAAAGACTATTTCAAAGGCAATCTGAAAGGCAAGCATTTTGCTTTGTGGGGATTGGCTTTCAAACCCAATACAGACGATATTCGTGAGGCCCCGGCCTTATATATGATCGATTACCTGCTCAATGAAGGAGCAACGGTCACCGCCTTTGACCCCGAAGCGATGAAGAATGTGAAGCAATTGCTGGGGGATAAGATCAATTTCGCCGAAAGCCAATATGAGTGTCTTGAAGGCGCTGATGGCTTGATCATCGCCACAGAATGGAATGAATTCAGGACCCCTGATTTCCTGAAGATTGTTTCCAGCCTGAAGAACAAAGTGATCTTTGATGGTCGTAACCTCTTTGATGTAACGGCTATTCGTCAGCTCGGTTTTCATTATGAGAGTGTGGGAAGAGGCGTATCCAAATAAACCAAAACAACATGGAAAGAAAAAGGGTATTAGTGACCGGCGCTGCCGGATTCCTCGGATCGCACCTTTGTGACCGCGCTATCAAAGAAGGCTATCATGTTATTGGCATGGATAACCTGATTACCGGTGATCTCCGGAATATTGAACACCTCTTCAAGCTGGAGCAATTTGAGTTTTATCATCATGATGTCACCAAGTTCATTCATGTCCCTGGTAAACTTGATTATATCCTGCATTTTGCTTCACCCGCCAGTCCCATTGATTATTTAAAGATCCCTATCCAAACCCTGAAGGTTGGAGCCATGGGTACCCATAACTGTCTGGGTCTGGCAAAGGCCAAGGGCGCACGTATCCTGGTAGCTTCTACCAGTGAGGTATATGGCGACCCTCTGGTACATCCGCAAACCGAAGAGTATTGGGGTAATGTGAACCCCGTTGGCCCCAGAGGGGTGTACGACGAGGCCAAGCGTTATCTCGAATCCATCACGATGGCCTATCACACGTTCCATGGAGTTGAGACCCGGATCATCCGGATCTTTAATACCTATGGTCCCAGGATGCGGTTGAATGATGGCCGTGCATTACCAGCTTTTATCGGACAGGCCCTGCGTGGGGAAGACCTCACCGTTTTTGGTGATGGATCACAAACCCGGAGTTTCTGTTTTGTGGATGATCTCGTGGACGGAATTTACAAACTCCTGATGAGTGATTACGTGAAACCCGTGAACATTGGAAACCCCGATGAGATATCCCTGAAGGATTTTGCAGAGGAAGTACTCAAACTCACCGGAAACAAAGTGAAGATCGTGTACAAACCATTGCCGGTGGACGATCCCAAGCAGCGTAAACCCGATATCACCAAGGCCAAAGAAATACTCGGTTGGTCACCGAAGGTCAATCGTTCCGAAGGACTGAAACTGACCTATGATTATTTCAAATCACTCCCACCCGAAGAGTGGGCCAAACAACCCAAAGAATTTACCAGTTCCAAATAGCCACACTTACCAACCAAAGCTACCATGTACCAGGAGTTACTCGACAAAAAGAATAAACTAGCCGTGATCGGATTGGGCTATGTCGGCCTGCCGATCGCTTTGGCCTTTGCCCGTCGTATTTCCGTAATCGGATTTGACATCAACCCTTCCCGCATCGACCTGATGAAAAAAGGGATCGATCCTTCCAATGAATTAAGTCCGGAAGAATTTGAGGGATGTGATATTCAATTTACCAATAATCTGGATGACCTCCGTGAAGCCAGGTTCTTTGTTGTGGCCGTACCAACACCTGTTGACGAACACAATGTACCTGACCTGACGCCGGTTAAAAAAGCCTCGGAAACCATTGGCAAAGTATTGAAGAAAGGCGACTATGTAATTTTTGAATCCACGGTTTACCCCGGTTGTACCGAAGAGGATTGCCTGCCGGTGATCACCAAACTGTCGGGACTTGAGATGGGTACCGATTTCAAACTCGGATATTCCCCCGAGCGGATCAACCCGGGTGATAAACAACATACCCTGGCCAATGTGGTAAAAGTGGTTTCCGGCTGCGATGCCGAATCCCTGGATGAGATCGCCAAGGTTTATGAACTGGTGGTTAAAGCAGGCGTACACCGTGCTTCCTCCATCAAAGTAGCCGAGGCCGCCAAGATCATTGAGAATACCCAGCGCGACCTCAACATCGCCCTGATGAATGAACTCTCCATCATTTTTGATAAGATGGGGATCAATACCTACGAAGTACTCGAAGCAGCCGGTACCAAATGGAACTTCCTGAAGTTCTATCCAGGTCTGGTTGGCGGACATTGTATCGGAGTGGATCCTTACTATCTTACCTATAAATCATCGGAACTCGGTTTCAATTCCCGGGTCATCCTGGCCGGACGT
>JANRLV010000116.1:0-72415 GCA_033762195.1 Chitinophagaceae bacterium
CCGGGCCAGTTTACGGTCCATAATAGCCCCATCTTTGTCTGTTACCTGATCAAACTGGTCGATCACACGCAAGTCGTAATTCTCGGCGACAAAGTCCTCCACAAAACCATCGGAGAAATAGGGGTGTACCTCTTTCATGTCGGCGACTCCTGTCCGGAAATATTTGGTAAGCAAGGATCCAAAAACGTCAATGGCCCAAACCTGGATGTTTGGATTTTTCTCTTTCAGGAATTGAGCAGTTCCGGTAACAGTACCACCGGTACCGGCCGTCACCACCAGGTGGGTGATCTTTCCATCGGTCTGTTCCCAGATCTCCGGGCCTGTACTTTCATAATGGGCCAAACGGTTGGCCAGGTTATCATATTGATTGCAGAAGAAAGAATTGGGTATCACCTGGTTCAGGCGGCGGGCGACTGAATAATAGCTCTGCGGGTCTTCCGGTTCCACGTTGGTAGGACAAACAATCACTTCGGCACCTACTGCTTTGAGAATATCCACTTTTTCCTTGGACTGCTTATCTGTGGTGGCGAAAATGCACTTATAGCCTTTGACCACGGCAGCCAGGGCGAGACCCATACCGGTATTTCCCGAGGTACATTCGATGATGGTGCCGCAGGGTTTGAGTTTTCCTTCCTTTTCTGCCACTTCTACCATCTTCAGCGCCATCCGGTCTTTGATGGAATTACCCGGATTAAAATAATCCACCTTGGCCGCCACCAGACAGGGGAGGTCACGGGTGATCTTATTCAAACGGATCAAGGGGGTATTGCCAATCGTTTCGAGAATGTTGTTCTTAATATTCATGGGTGCATCGTTGGGTAGCAGCAAAGGTAGGGAATACAAAAAAAAGGCCCTTCCTGTGAACAGAAAGGGCCTACCGGACTTAATGCCTTAGCATTAAGCTTCTTTATGTTTTTTGTTTCGTTGATTGGCCAGGTAGCGGTCGAGGAGCATTAGTCCGAGGATCGCGTTTGCCATCATAAATACGTTGACAAAAGTGTTATTGAAAATCTTACTCAGGTCAACCTTATCCATGTTCACAGAGAGGTTCGAATTTCCTGAGTCTGTCCAGTCGATCTGGGCAATGGCATAGATCGTAAAAGCTACGATCAGGGTGATAAAAAAGGCCGCGATCCCCCAGATGATCTTTTTGTTAATGTACTTACCTGCTGCCGGAGCGATCTGGTACCTGGCGATCTCCTCCATTACGTTTTTCGTAAATCGCATGGAGGGCTCCTCAATTTCTACGGATTTGATCCATTGCTGGGTTTCCAGCAATTCCTGGTACTTCTCTTTCCATTCCTGCTGGGAGGCGATAAGTTGCTCGATCTGGCTTTTTTCGGCCGGAGATGAGATCCCATCAATGTATTCCCAGAGTTGCTGTTCCATGATTTCCTTCGGTTCCATACACGCTATATTTATAATTAGTGAAGGTCACTTATTTCTTGTGCAAAATGCATTTCCATTTTCTCTTTTAGCCGTTGTCGGGCCCGGTGAAGCCTCACTTTGACCGTATTGGGCTCCAGTCCCATGATCTGTCCGATTTCTTCCAAACTTTGTTCTGCCTTGTAGAACAAGGTGATCACTTCCGCATCATCGGGACTCAACATCTTGATGGCCCGGGTCACCATATCCAGTTTCGATTTATGCTCTACCTGATTAGCGCTAAAACCAGAGTCAATATTGTCTGCCCGTTCAAATACATGTTCATTATCGAGTGAGTGAATCTCCAGTTTCTTCTTTCTCAGGTGGGTGATACAGGTGGTGTTGACGATGGTGTACAGCCAGGTGCTGAACTTGGAAGCCCTCCGAAAATCAGCCAGGTTTCGGTAGGCCTTTATAAATATATCCTGCGCTATTTCCTCCGCTTCCTCCCGACTCTTGATAAAACGCAGCACCAGTGTAAAGACATAGCCTTTATACTGCTCCACCAGGTCGCCAAAAGCGGCCTGATCTCCCTGCAGCACCCTGCTAATGAGCTCATTATCATTAAGTCCGGCGGTCATCTGTTAGTTTAGACGCAGTTTAGGGTGGATGGGTTACATTTTAGTGAAATCTATAATTTCTAAAAAAAGCTGTAACCTCCGATCTTCACCCGTAGTCATATTCCCAAAAGCAACACAATTTATTAAATTCAAAACTTACAATTATGCATGGCGCTGAAATGTTGATCCCCATCCTGATTCCTCTGGGAGCATTTGCAATGGTGTTTGGGATCGTCTATCTGAAAAGCCGCGAGAATATGGCAATGATCGAGAAGGGATTGAATCCCAAAGAGTTCGCTAACCGTCCCGCTCCGTATCGCAACCTCAAAAATGGTTTGCTTTTCCTGGGTGCCGGTGTTGGCCTCCTGATTGCCTATCTGCTGGATACATATACATTGCCTTACGAAGTTGAACCCGCCGGATTATACTTCGCTCTGATCGCCATCGGTGGTGGCGCCGGACTGGTCGCTTCCTATCGGATCGAGAAGAAAGAGTTGTTGGATAAAGGGGGGCGTGAGTCGTGAAACTCACGCCTCACTTCATCGCCGCCTGCACCACCGGATCCGTCCCGTTTATCACTTCATAGAATCCGGTATTTCTCCACTTGTATCGGGCCAGGCTGGCCGTAAAGCGTTTGAGTACGGCTTCTTTATCATGTGCACTCGCCTTATTCAGATCAAGTGTATCCTTTGCGGCCTCCATGACAAGGTCTTTCCAAAGTTGATTCGGTGTTTTGAAACCTTTCCGAAATGCTTCGGGAGAAGCAAACTGATCGATCTGTTGGCGGTTCTGCATATAGTAGTTGTAAACAAAACTGCTAAACTGTATATCATAGAGAAAGTCCGCCACATTCCCGGCAATATGACTGGTATCAATGGCTACAAAAAGATCAGGCATGATACCCCCGCCACCATATACCGGTCTTTTCTTTACAATCGTTTTGTATGTTTTGCCATTGGCGATTTTGTTACTGTCCGCATTGAGCATTTCCCCATTGCTGTACCGTTCCCAAATTTCCTCAATGTATTCTTTACGTCCATTTTCATAGGGCCGCTGAATGCTCCGTCCTGCCGGGGTATAATACCGGGCGATGGTGAGGCGAAGAGCAGAGCCATCACTCAGGGGAAATTGTTCCTGTACCAATCCTTTTCCAAAGGAACGGCGACCAATGATCTTCGCCCGGTCCCAATCTTGTAAGGCACCTGCCACTACTTCACTCGCACTCGCCGACATTTCATTGATCAGGATGACAAGTTCTCCGGTTTCAAATAATCCATTGCGACGGCATTTATAATCCCGGCGTTTGGAATGTGTTCCTTCTGTGTAAACGATCAGTTTTTCGCCATCCAGGAATTCATCCACAATATTGACCGCCTGGTCCAGCAATCCACCACCGTTATCCCGTAGGTCAAAAACCAGTTTTTTGAGCCCCTTCTTCTGTAAAGCCTCCAGTGACTGCATGAACTCCCGATAGGAGGATTCGGAGAATTTGTTGAGTTTGATATAGCCAACAGAATCGGCCAGTAAATAGGCGGCGTCTACTGCCGGGACAGGTATTCTTCCCCGGGTAATAGTCATCTCTTGTTTACTGGAGCCACGTAATACCTGTACCTTAACCGAAGTGCCCCCTTCGCCCCTGACCATTTTGCGTACCTGGTCGCCCTGCATATTTTTTCCGGCCACGACGGTACTATCGATCCGGAGTATCCGGTCACCCACCTGCAGTCCAGCTTTGTCGCTGGGTCCACCAGGCAGGACATAAAGTACATGGATGGTATCAAAAAATATATTGAACTCGATTCCTATACCCTCAAAATTTCCGGCAATATCCTCATTTACCTGTTGCAGACTGCTGGAGGGGATATAAACCGAGTGGGGGTCCAGGTGGTTGATCATTTCCTGGATGGCATCGTATTGCATGGAGTCGGTACGTACCGTATCCACATAATTCGTTTTTACCACATCCATGATCTCCTGCAGGGAGGATCGTTTGTCCCGTTTCAGAAACCCACTCACAGAGGGGGTGGTTTCGCGGAGGCGAAAGCCAAAATACATTCCCCCTATCAGAACCACGGCAAACAGGAGGGGTAGCCACACCTGTAATTTTTTATTCCTCATCGTCTTTCCTTTCTTTGTAAATTGTTTGCAAAATAACTGATTTGAGCCGAACCCTGGTCAACTCCCCAGTCCTTAAAACAACACAATAATTGCGAAGTTCATGCCAGAGACGATAAAATTGGTCGCTGACAGTGGTGCAACCAAGACGGAATGGTGCCTGCTGGAGGGAAAGAAGAAGCGAACGATCATTACCCAGGGCATTAGCCCTTATTTCCTGTCGCCACAAGAGATAGAAAATGTATTGTTAAAAGAATTAGTACCCAAGCTAAAGAAGCAACAACCGGATGATATCTATTATTATGGCACCGGGTTGGCCAACCCCGATAATGTTCGTCTCATAAAAAAGGTACTGCGTAAGGTCTTTCCAGGTGCCAAAGCCCATGCCGACCATGATATGATGGCTGCCGCCAGGGCACTTTGTGGCGATGAAAAAGGAGTGGCCTGCATATTAGGTACCGGCTCTAATTCCTGTTTTTTTGATGGAAAGAAAATGGTCCGCAACCGCCCGGGACTTGGCTATGTGTTGGGCGATGAAGGCAGTGGTGCCTACCTGGGGAAAAAAGTGGTGCAATACTATCTCTACGAAACCTTTGATGAAGAGCTTACCTATCGGTTCAATATCAAGTATGCCACCAACCGGATGGAAATACTGGATCATGTTTACAAAAAACCATTCCCCAATCGGTATTTGGCGGGTTTTGCCGTTTTTCTGGCTGAAAACAGGGGGCATTATATGGTGGAAAATATCATTGAAGACGGATTGAATGATTTCTTTTATGCCCACCTGAATAAATATCCTGAAATCTGGCGTTACCCGGTGCATTTTGTAGGTGGAGTGGCCTATGGATTTAAGGATGTTTTGACAGAACTTTGTCGTACGTATGAATTTGAACTGGGGAAAATAATGAAGAACCCCATGGAAGGACTTATTGATTACTACAGATAACAGATCGGTTATGTCTTTTGAAAAGATCACGGAGCAACCAAGCCCTTATCGTCACCTGGAAAAGATGTCGGTAGGGGAGATACTTACAAATATCAACCAGGAGGATCAAACCGTTCCGGCTGCAGTAGCCAGGGTCATTCCCGCTATTGAAAAACTGGTGGAAGCGGCGGCCGATCGAATGTTGGCAGGAGGCAGGTTATTTTATGTAGGGGCGGGAACTTCGGGTCGCCTCGGGGTAGTGGATGCTTCTGAATGTCCGCCTACCTATGGGGTGCCTTATGGACTGGTGATCGCGGTGATCGCCGGGGGTGAAAAGGCCATTACGATGGCTGTAGAATTTGCCGAAGACAGCCGCGAAGAAGGTTGGAATGACCTGCTCAGCCATGCGGTGAATGAAAAGGATTTTGTAATCGGGATCGCGGCCAGTGGAACCACCCCTTATGTGATCGGGGCCCTCGAAGAATGCAGGAAAAGAGGGATACTGACAGGTTGCATCACCAACAACCCCGGATCACCACTCGAAGCCACAGCCGATTTTCCAGTCGTGGTGGAAGTTGGACCTGAATTTGTTACCGGAAGTACAAGGATGAAAAGCGGTACCTCCCAAAAACTGGTCCTGAATATGATCTCTACCACCATCATGATCCAACTCGGCAGGGTAGAAGATAATAAGATGGTCAACATGCAATTGAGCAATGAAAAATTGGTGGACTGGGGAACAAAAATGGTGATGGAACGTTTGCAATTGAAAGATTACGAACAAGCGAAGGAATTGCTGCTAAAACACGGCAGCGTCCGAAAAGCGGTGGAAAGTTATGCATGATATTGAACCATTCTACAATTGGCGACACATTTATACCAGCGAAGAAGATGATCGCTCGCCCTTTTATGGACGCTTGTATTCAGAGTTTGAATTCTCCCAAACTGTTTACAATTACTACATACATCCACAATGGGATGAGTTTGGCAGCCGCACACTTTATCTTAAAGTGTTGATAGCCGACTACACCGAACAGTATGCTGTGATCGAATTGATCGGGGAGTGGAATGATGCCATTGAAAATGATATCATGACCCTTAAACGGGATGTGATTGATGCCTTTAATGACCAGGGTATCCGAAAATTTATCCTGGTAACAGAGAATGTGCTCAATTTTCATTCTGGCGACCCGGACTATTACCAGGAATGGTGGGAGGAATCAGCCGACCAACAGGGTTGGGTGGCCGTACTCAATATGCCCGAGGCTACCCAATACGATTTTCGAAAAGCCCGCCTCGACCGGTTTGTGGAAATGATGGAGATACCGGACTGGCGTGTCTACAAACCTTTTCATCTCTTCCGCAAGATAGACGGGGAACTTCGTTCAAGGTTATCCCTTTCCTAAGTCTTCTTTTTTTCATATTTCTTAACAATATTGAGCCTCGGTCGTTATTTTTGCAGCCGAATCTAAGTTCCTACCTCAATTTATCTGGATTATGAACTGGTCTGTAATATTTACCTCCTCGATTGGCAAGAAGATAGTGATGGCTGTAACGGGACTCTTCCTCATTACATTTTTAGTGGTCCACGCCGGTATCAATGCCTGCATTTTTAAGGATGTGGTGGATCCCACGGATGATGGGGATATGTTCAACCGAGCCGCCGATTACATGGGCAAAACGGTTGTTATCCGTCTGATGGAAGTGGTGCTGATCGCCGGTTTTCTTGTTCATATTTTTCAGGGTTTTGCCTTGGAGAGATCGAACAGAAGCAAACGCAAACAAGGATATGCTGTTAACCTCGGTAACCGGGGCAGTAAATGGTATAGCCGTTCCATGGGACTGCTGGGCACCATTCTTTTCCTGTTCCTGTTATTGCATTGGTGGCATTTCTGGATCCCCTCACGGTTTACACATGCGGGACTGGAATTGCCGGTCACCTTGTCCAATGGCAGGGTATCGCATGATATGTTTACCCTGATGCAGGTAACCTTCTCCGAATGGTGGGTGGTGATTGTATATGTACTGGCTTGTATTTCGCTGGCCTATCACCTGCTGCATGGTTTCCAGAGTGCCTTTCGCACGCTGGGTGTATCAAACTCCAGGTATATGGGGTTGATCCGTGCCGCCGGGGTGGGCTATTCCATCCTCATTTCATTGGTCTTTGCCCTGATGCCCATCAGTATGAAACTGGGCTGGGTAGGAAAGGCCCTTTGATCCTGAATCCAAAATCATCACATAGTCAAATCTTCAAACCGGATTATGCTTAATTCAAAAATACCCGCAGGACCTTTAGAACAGAAGTGGTCGGATTACAAAGGACATGTGAAGCTGGTCAACCCCGCGAACAAACGCAAACTGGAAGTGATCGTTATCGGTACCGGACTGGCCGGCGCATCGGCCGCCGCCGCCCTTGGGGAATTAGGTTATAAAGTAAAAGCGTTTTGTTTCCAGGATAGCCCCCGTCGTGCGCACTCGATCGCTGCACAGGGAGGAATCAATGCCGCCAAGAATTACCAGAATGACGGAGACAGTGTCTTCCGTCTTTTTTATGATACCGTAAAAGGAGGTGACTATCGGGCCCGTGAAGCCAATGTACACCGCCTGGCCGAGGTAAGTACCAATATCATTGACCAATGCGTGGCGCAGGGTGTACCCTTTGCCCGTGAATATGGAGGCCTGCTGAGCAACCGCTCCTTTGGTGGTACACAGGTTCAACGAACCTTTTATGCTGCCGGACAAACTGGACAGCAATTGTTGATCGGTGCCTATCAGGCCCTCGAAAGACAGGTTTCCCTGGGGAACGTAGAAATGTATAACCGCCACGAAATGCTGGAGGTGGTACTTATTGATGGCAAAGCACGGGGGATCATTGCCCGCGACCTCGTATCAGGACAACTCGAACGCCATTTCGGTCACGCCGTATTGTTGTGCTCCGGTGGCTATGGTAACGTTTTCTATCTTTCGACCAATGCGATGGGTAGCAATGTGACCGCCATTTGGAAAGCGCATAAGAAAGGAGCCTATTTTGGAAACCCCTGTTTTACCCAAATACATCCCACTTGTATCCCCGTGTCGGGTGATCACCAGAGCAAACTGACACTGATGTCAGAATCGCTCCGGAACGATGGCCGTATCTGGGTACCCAAAAAACAAGGAGATAACCGTCATCCGGGACAGATACCCGAAGAGGAAAGGGATTATTACCTGGAGAGAAGATATCCCGCTTTTGGTAACCTGGTTCCGCGTGATGTGGCCTCCCGCGCTGCGAAGGAAAGATGTGATGCAGGCTTTGGGGTGGGTACCTCCAAACAAGCCGTTTACCTGGATTATGCGGATGCCATCAAACGGTATGGCCGCATTGAAGCCGGGAAACAAGGTCTCGCCAATGCAGACGAAGCCACCATCATTAAAATGGGGAAAGAAGTGGTCAAAGAGAAATATGGGAACCTCTTTGATATGTATGAGAAGATCACCGGCGAAAACCCTTACGAAGTGCCGATGCGGATCTATCCGGCTGTACACTATACCATGGGAGGAATTTGGGTGGATTATGAACTAATGACCACCATTCCCGGTTTATATGCATTGGGTGAAGCCAATTTCTCTGATCATGGCGCTAACCGCCTGGGTGCTTCGGCCCTGATGCAGGGGCTGGCCGACGGATACTTTGTGATCCCCTATACACTGGGTAATTACCTCGCCGATGATATTCGGACCAACTCGATTCCGACCAATCACCCGGCATTTGAGGAGGCAGAGAAATCCGTGCGTGACCGTATCGAAACACTCATGAATATCAAAGGGACACAAACCGTGGAAAGCTTCCACAAGCGTTTGGGTAAGATCATGTGGGATAAATGTGGAATGGCCCGGAATGCTGAAGGACTAAAACAAGCGATTTCGGAAATTCAACAGTTGAAAAAAGAATTCTGGAGTGATGTGCGTATCCCCGGAGAGATCAACGAAATGAATACAGAACTGGATAAAGCCAACCGTGTTGCCGACTTTATTGAACTCGGTGAACTGATGTGCCTGGATGCATTGGATAGAAATGAGAGTTGTGGGGGGCACTTCCGTGAAGAGAGCCAAACAGAGGAAGGAGAGGCCAAACGCAACGACGAGCAATATTCGTATGTATCTGCCTGGGAATACAAAGGCGATCACCAATGGCAATTGCATAAGGAAGAACTGAACTTTGAAGTAGCGAAACCCACTCAAAGAAGTTATAAATAATACCAAAAAGCTAATAGCTGAAGGCTAATAGCTTTTAGCCCCTAGTAATAAAAACCGAATTTCGACTATGGAACACAAAAATATCAATCTCACGCTCAAAGTTTGGAAGCAAAAAAACAGCAATACATCCGGGGAATTTGTGACCTATGATGTGAAAGACATTTCTACCGAAATGTCCTTCCTTGAAATGTTTGATGTATTGAATGAGCGCCTGATCCGCGAAGGAAAGGAACCGATCGCTTTTGATCATGATTGTCGGGAGGGTATTTGTGGTATGTGTTCCATGTATATCAATGGCCGTCCCCATGGGCCCTGGCATGCCACTACTACCTGTCAATTGCACATGCGTGCTTTTCAGGATGGAGAAACGATTGTCGTTGAACCCTGGAGGGCCAATCCGTTTACGGTGATAAAGGATCTCGTGGTGGACCGCAGTTCCTTTGACCGGATCATTCAGGCGGGAGGTTTTATTTCGGTAAATACAGGGAATGCGGTGGATGCCAATGCGATTCCCATTGAAAAAGAAAAAGCAGATGCTTCCTTTGCCGCTGCCGCCTGTATCGGCTGTGGCGCTTGTGTAGCGGCCTGTAAGAATAGTTCGGCCATGCTCTTCCTTTCTGCGAAAGTGACCCATCTGGCCATGTTGCCCCAAGGGTCGCCCGAACGCCGGAACAGGGCCCTGAACATGATCGCTCAAATGGATAAAGAAGGATTTGGTGCCTGTACAAATACAGGTGCCTGCGAGGCCGTCTGCCCCAAAGAAATTTCCCTGGCCAATATCGCCCGGTTGAATTCAGAATACCTGATGGCTGGGTTGACAGCAGACTAGGTATGAAAGACAGATTCCACGAAATCCGTGGAATCTGTCTTTCATTCCGGTCATCCAATTTTTCCTGCCCATATTGATCACTTTCGTATATTCAGGCACCAAATATTAAATTATGCCTGCCTACAAACTTCTGCCAGCAGCCCTGCTATTTCTATTCGCCTGTAACAATCAAGACACCGTGAAAAGAGAACCTTATAAATGGCCCGAGGGCATCAAACCCCCGGTAGCCGAAAAGATCGATACAGCCCTTGTGGCGCATGGTGATACCCGAATAGACGAGTATTACTGGATGAATGATTTCTTTAAGAAAGGCCCCAGAAGCGCCGAAGTGGTCAAATACCTGGAAGAGGAGAACAAATACCTCGACACCATGATGGCCGGTGCCAAGCAACTTCGGGAAGATCTTTTTACAGAGATGAAAGGTCGTATCCAGGAGAAAGATGAATCAGTGCCTGTATTGAATAATGGATATTATTACTACAGCCGGACCGATGAAGGCAAGCAGTACTACAAATATTGCCGCAAAAAAGGATCGCTGGATGCAACGGAAGAAATGCTCCTGGATGCGGATAAACTTGCCGAAGGCCATGGCTATTTTGCCGCCTCAGGTTATAATATCAGCCCGGATAATAAGTTGATGATCTTTGGTCTCGATACTATCTCCCGCCGCCAATATGTATTGCAAGTAAAGAACCTGGAAACAGGGGAGGTCTATCCCGAAAAGATCACTGGTACCAGTGGCTCAGGTGCCTGGGCCAGTGACAATAAGACTTTTTTCTATGGAGAAAATGATCCTGTAACTCTGCTGACCAAACGGATCAAGAAGCACGTGCTGGGTACGCCCGTTTCATCGGATGTGGTGGTGTATGAAGAAAAAGATCCCGCCAATTATATCGGGGTTTATAAAACCAAATCACGCCGCTACCTGGTTATTTATTCCAGCGCAACGCTTTCGTCTGAGTTTCGCATCCTGGACGCGGAAACACCAGATCAGCCGTTTAAAGTTTTCCAGCCACGGATGAAAGATGTCCTTTACGGGATTGACCATTGGGGAGATAAATTCCTGGTGACCACGAATATGAATGCCAAGAATTTCAAACTGATGGAAACACCGGTGACGGCTACTACCAGTGAGAACTGGAAGGATGTGATCCCACATCGCGATGATGTATTGCTGGAAGGGGTGGACCTTTTCCAAAACTATTGGGTGATCACAGAACGGAAAGAAGGTCTGCTGCAAATGCGGATCCGTGATGTAGCAACGGGTGCAGAGCATTATCTTGATTTTGGTGAACCCGCTTATGCGGCCTATACAAGTTCCAATCCGGAATTCAATACGGAAGTGGTACGGTATTCCTATACGTCCATGACCACTCCCAATTCGGTGTTTGACTATAACATGAAAACAAAGGCAAAGGATCTGAAAAAGGAACAGCCGGTATTGGGTAATTTCAATAAAGCGGATTATAAAACCGAACGGATCATGGCTGTTTCCCGTGATGGGGTAAAAGTGCCTGTATCCCTGGTGTACAAGACCAGCCTGTTTAAAAAGGACGGATCCTCTCCCTTGCTCTTGAATGGATACGGTTCTTATGGCAGCAGTTCAGATGCCTATTTCAGCAGCGCCCGATTAAGCCTGCTTGACCGTGGATTTGTTTTTGCTATTGCGCATATCCGTGGTGGACAGGAAATGGGCCGTCAGTGGTATGAGGATGGCAAGATGATGAAGAAGATCAACACCTTTAATGACTTCATTGATGCCGGAAAATTCCTCATCAGTGAAAAATATACAGGCCAGGGTCATTTGTATGCCGAAGGAGGCAGCGCCGGTGGCTTGCTGATGGGTGCCATTGCGAATATGGCGCCTGAACTTTGGAATGGCATCATTGCAGGAGTTCCCTTTGTGGATGTGGTCACCACTATGTCCGATCCCAGCATACCCCTTACCACCAATGAATACGATGAATGGGGCAACCCGGCCAATAAGGAATCTTATTTCTACATGAAATCCTATTCTCCCTACGACAATGTGGAGGCAAAGAACTACCCCAATATATTGGTGACAACGGGTTTGCATGACTCCCAGGTGCAGTATTTCGAACCCGCCAAATGGGTGGCGAGAATGCGCGCTAAAAAGACAGGGAATGGAATTTTGTTATTGAAAACCAATATGGAAGCAGGCCATGGTGGAGCTTCCGGCCGTTTTGATGACCTCAAGGAAACGGCTCTCCAGTTTGCCTTCCTTCTCTCTCTCGAAGGAATCAATAAATAGTTAGCCCTCGCGCCCCCTTGCGCCCTTGTGTCCTTGCGGTGAAAATGAACCGCCAGGATGCAGGGGCGCCTGGATGCGTCAGGAATAAACTATATGAAAGTGAACGATTTACGCAATAAAATCCTGAATTTTACGCTTAGTATAAAAATGGCTGCTTTTGTATCGAAAACGGCTGATACTTGGTCTAATATTCCTATGGCTCTTCGCACTGGATACCAAGGCACAGGTTCCGGAAGATAAACCGGTGCTGGCCAGGTCCAATCTGCGCCAGAGAGTTATTCCCCTTTCTCCAACCGATACGCTCCTTATTGATTCGCTAAGCATTATCCCCGGCACCTTTTCGATTGATCGCATTGCTCCTGACACCTATACACTCGATGCTATTAATGCCTTATTGGTTTGGAAAAAAAGGCCAGCCGATCCAACCATCACAGTTTCCTATCGGGTATTTCCTGGAAAGATCAATCCGGTTACGCAACGTTTGAATTTTGACAGCATCAGTTATAAGTTCTACTACGAACCAAAGACATTCCGTTACGGACCTGAAACCCCTGAACGCGGGATCTTTGATTTTGGGAATATCCAGTATAACGGGAGCTTTGACAGAGGCATTTCCTTTGGCAACAGCCAGGATGCTGTAGTCAATTCCAACCTGAACCTCACCTTGAATGGGATGTTAGGGGATAGCATCGAGATCAGCGCAGCTATCACCGATAATAATCTTCCCATTCAGCCAGATGGTACTACACAGCAGCTAAATGAATTTGACCAGATATACCTTCAATTCAAAAGAAAGAACTGGCAGCTCAATTTGGGAGATATCGATATCCGGCAAAATCAATCCTATTTTCTCAATTTTTATAAACGCTTACAAGGTATTTCCTTTCAAACGCAATCCGACCCCGGTGCAAAGACCCGGTCAAAAACACTGGTGAGTGGCTCCATTGCCAAAGGGAAATTTACCCGCAATGTTTTTCAGGGACTCGAAGGTAATCAGGGGCCGTATCGCCTTACAGGGGCCAACAATGAGCTTTACTTCATCGTGCTGGCTGGAACGGAAAGGGTGTTCATCGATGGCCAATTATTGCAAAGAGGAGAGGATCAGGATTATGTCGTAAACTATTCCACCGCTGAAGTGACCTTTACCCCCAAACGCATGATCACCAAGGATAGCCGTATCCAGGTGGAATTTGAATATGCAGACAGGAATTACCTGAATGCCAATCTTTACCTGGCACAGGAATTGGGATTTGGGGAGAAATTCACCTTGCGTTTCGGTGCTTTCAACAATAGTGATGCACGCAACTCATCCATCAACCAGGTGCTGTCTACCGAACAAAAGGCTTTTCTGGGTACCCTGGGTGATTCCATTCAAAATGCTTTATACCCCTCTGCCATCTTTGATACTGCCTTTGATGCGGGTAAGGTTTTATATGAGAAAGTTTACTTCAACAACGGTACAGGGCTTGATTCTTTTTACCGGTATTCTACCGATCCCTCAGTGGCCTTGTACAATCTCTCCTTTATCGAAGTCGGTCAGGGTAAAGGAGATTACGCCCCCGACTTCAACGGTGCCAATGGGAAAGTGTTCAAGTATATAGACCGCATATCGGGTGTAAAACAAGGAAACTTTGATCCCGTCATCCTGTTGGTTACACCCAAAAGGCAACAGGTATTCAGTCTGGGTATGGATTATAAGTTAAGCAAAAACACTTTGCTAAAAACCGAGTTGGCGATGAGCCGATATGATCCAAATACCTTTTCAAAAGTACACAGTGGGGATGATCAGGGATTTGCCGCGAAATTCACGATCAATTCAAATCGGGAGTTAAGACCAGCCAGTCCCGGACGGTTAAGACTCGCCACCGGATTTGATTACGAATACGTGCAGAGCCGGTTTAAGCCCCTCGAACGATTACGGAGTGTGGAATTCGCCCGTGATTTTGGTTTGCCCCTGAATGTAACCGCCGCCAATGAGCAGATATTCCGCGGATCGGCGCGATTGCAGGACAATAAAAACCATAGTCTGGATTACCGTCTTTCGCATTACCGGAGAGGGGAGATCTATTCAGGTTGGCAACAAGCTATTCAACACAATGCGAATTGGAGCGGATGGACCTTCAACAATCAGTTCATGCTTACACAGTTCAATGCAGACAATAGTCAGGGTGCCTACCTGCGACCGGTAATTGACCTCAGCAAGAAATTCACCAAACTCAAAGATTGGCGGCTGGGAGTGAATTACGCGGTGGAGAATAACACGGTGAAAAGTAAGGCTACGGATACACTGACCCCCTTGAGTTTTTATTTTGATAGTTATACTATCTATCTGCGTTCAGATGAACAAAAAAAGAACCGGTATGGCTTGAGTTTCTTCTCCCGTTCGGATAAATACATTTCCGCCAAGGAATTCATACGTGGCGATCGCAGTTATAATTTTTCGCTCAGTACCGAGCTAAGGGCCAATGATAAACACCAGGTCGCCTTTAATGCCACCTATCGAAAATTAAAAGTACTCAACTCCATTTCTCCGCAAAAAGAAGATGAAACGGTTCTGGGACGTGTCAAGTATGAAGTCAACAATGAGTTCAAAGGCCTTTTCTCGGGCTATGTACTGTATGAATTAGGAACAGGGCAGGAGCAACGCCGTGATCTTACCTACCTGGAAGTACCGGCCGGACAGGGTGAATTTACCTGGAATGACTATAACAATGATGGCATCCAGCAATTGAATGAGTTTGAATTAGCACAGTTTACTGACCAGGCCAAATTCATCCGCATATTTACCCCCACCAATCAGTTTCTCAAGGCCAACTATATTCAATTCAACTACGAAGCCAGTTTTAATCCACGGGCGATGTTCAAGACATCGGATCTGAAGGGAATGAAAAAATTATTGTCGCGATTGAATTTCCGTTCCAGTTTTCAGGTTACGAATAAATCCGTTTCCAAAGGTGGTTATGAGTTGAACCCAGTTAAATTATCCCTGCAGGATACTTCGCTGATCACCCTGGGATCTGTTTTCACCAATATCTTTTCCATTAACCGGCAGAGTTCTGTCTGGGTACTTGATTTTACTTCCAATATCCGGAATGATAAATCTCTTTTGACCTATGGATATGAAAGCCGCCGAAGGAAAGAATGGGGAACCCGTTTTCGATGGAATATCAGTCCCTCATTCCAATTGGACCTGGCGGGTAAAAAAGGCGAGAACGGGTTGTTTACCCCTGGTTTTGCTAATCGAAACTATGACCTTGACCTGATCACCCTTGACCCACGGCTGACATTTTTGCGAAGCACCAAGTTTAAATTCATGACCGGGTACAAATTTGATCGGAAGGAGAATGATCCTGTTTATGGGGGAGAGGTATCTATTTCCCATGCCATTACCCTGGAAACAAAATATACAGTGCTTCAGAACTCGGCCATCATGGCGAAGATGACGGTGAATAATATCAAATACGATCATCCGACCAATACCACGGTGAGTTATATCATGCTGGATGGGTTATTACCCGGTCGAAATTTCCTTTGGACACTTGACTACACCAAGCGGTTATTGAATAATGTGGAATTAAACCTGCAATATGAAGGCCGAAAACCCGGATTGGCCAGAACGGTACATGTGGGCAGGGCGACAGTAAGGGCGTTGTTTTAGTTATACGTTAAACCGGAAATGCATCACATCCCCATCCTTAACGATATACTCTTTCCCTTCGATCCTGAGTTTACCCGCTTCGCGGCAAGCAGCTTCTGACCCGTACTGTACAAAGTCTGCATAGGAAATAACCTCTGCTTTGATAAACCCTTTTTCAAAATCGGTATGGATCACACTTGCTGCCTGTGGGGCTTTCCATCCTTCGTGAATGGTCCAGGCACGCACTTCCTGTACACCGGCTGTGAAATAGGTATAAAGATCAAGGAGTTTATAGGTGGAGCGGATCAACCGGTTAAGCGCAGGCTCGGTCATTTTGTATTCTTCCATGAAGAGCTGACGGTCATCCATGTCTTCCATTTCCGCGATCTGGGCCTCAATGGAATTATTCATGATGATGACCTGGGCCTTTTCATTCTTTACCGCTTCGATCAATTGTTGGGAGAATTTATTCCCTGTATGCATGGAGGCTTCATCCACATTGGCCACATACAGAACCGGTTTCTCTGTCAGCAGAAAGAGATCGGCAATGGCAGGTCTTTCTTCTTTGGTGATCTCTAGTTCACGGATATTTTTGCCTTTCTCCAGATGATCCTTGCAGCGGATCAGCACTTCCAATTCAGCTTTGAGTTTGGGGTCAATACGTGCCTGCTTCTCGGTCTTCTGGATCTTCTTCTCCACACTTTCCAGGTCTTTTAATTGAAGCTCTGTATCGATGATCTCCTTGTCGCCAACCGGATGAATAGGACCTTCTTCACGAAGGATATTTTCATCTTCAAAACAACGGATGACCTGGATGATGGCATCTACTTCACGGATATTGGCCAGGAATTTATTACCCAGGCCTTCTCCTTTACTTGCCCCCCGTACCAGGCCGGCAATGTCCACGATCTCGATCTGGGTAGGTACGATCCGATTCGGAACCACCAATTCAGCCAGTTTGTTCAGCCTTTCGTCCGGTACATCCACCAGGCCCACATTGGGTTCAATGGTGCAGAACCGGTAATTGCTTGCCTGCGCTTTTGCGCTGTTACTCACTGCGTTAAATAGGGTGGATTTACCAACATTGGGAAGTCCTACGATGCCTGCTTGTAATGCCATGCTTTGATTTTCAGGCGGCAAAATTACTGACTTTGCATGAATTTGACACAGAAAAGGCCCCTGTAGGGACAGGGGCCTTGATGTTAAATTATAAAGCACTTTACTTGTTCGCCTCTGGCACATCGACTACCAACTCATTCCAGTCCATTTTCCCTTTCAGGTTATTGGCATTTCTCCGGAACCCCCATAGACCTCCATGCAGGATATAGATATTCTTGAACCCCAATTTTCGAATCAACAGGGCTGTTTCAAATACCTCATCATTCATGGCAATCGAATAGATCAGGATCGGTTTCTTTTTATCGGCCATCAGATGGCCATCTTCCCATTGTTTGGCAGGCACATTCACGGCTTTCTTCAGGTGGCCAATGTTTTCCCAGCTATCGGGCGATTTGTTTTCAAAAACCTCCGTTTTCCGGATATCAATGATCAGCGAATTATCATCATTGATAAGGGCAACTGCTTGTTCGGGACCAGCCATTTTGAAAGGAGAGTTCGATTGATGCCGGATAACCGTAGGGATGGAATAGAACAAAGTGGCTTCGATCCAATCCTCAAGGCCGCCGTAGAGTATGTTCACTTCACTATAACCCTGTTCCACCAGAAGCCGGGCTGTTTTGGTCACATCCTCTCCAAACGCATCGATCAGTAAGAGCGGTTTATCACGAGGAATCTTTTTAAGTGAACCCATGATCTGATCGGCTGGAATATGGGTGGCGCCTTTGATCTTTCCTAAATGATTCAGGGCTTCTGCTGAAGCAATACCCTTATAGGCAGAGTCTGCCCTGGTGTCAATAATAAAGAACGGATTTTTTTCAATGCTGTTTTCCATTACTGTTTTTGCCGTCAGCCATCGATAGGGGAGACCGGAGGTATAGATATCACTCAGGCAATATTCTTTTTTATTTTTTTCAGAGAGTATACGCGACATACCCCCATTTATATTGAATACCCGGCTAAAGCCGCTATCACTTAATAATTTCGAGGCCCTGCGGCTTCGCTGGCTATGGGAGCAATACAGAAAGACAGCTTTATCCTTATAGGCATCCAATTCCTTCCAGCGTTTGGGAAGTTCGCCAACAGGGATATTGAGGGCGCCTTTTAATCGACCAATATTGGCCCCATCAAATCCTGAGGTATCGGCATATTCACCCGGACTGCGTACATCAATGATCACATAACCGGGGTTCTTTGTGAAGGCATCACAAAGGTCTTCCGGAAAAATGTTGGTGAAAAGTTTGTTGTCAAACCGATAGGGTTGTGCAGCACCAGTAGCAAGCATACCCATGAACAGAAGGCATATTAACAGACGCATGGGATTGGAATTTCAAAAAAGGTAGCCATTTTTTTCCTATCAACTGCACGAAAATGACAAAAGGCAGGTTTCAGGGGACAGAACCGGATTTTTGATTTATTTTCAGGCATTAAAGGGAAATTATGGTATTAAGCAGGATATGGTCTGCCTTTGTCATCATTGCCATTCTTGTAGCGGGGATCCGCATGGCTGGGGGGGATAAAACGATCTTTACCCGGATGGTGGTTGGCAAGTCATCTGACAAATATGATAGTGTTTATTATTACGCCCTGGGAAACCCGGTGAATCAGGGGTTGTCTGAAAAATATGGGGATTTTTTGCGCGAATACGGGTACCATAAAACGCCCGATCCGATAAAAGCGACCATCCTCTTGTCGGATGGGAAACAAGCCGATTCGGTTAATACCCTTCTTTCCAACCATCCCGGACTTACTTCTTTCACCTTTGTTTCCATTCAGAAAAAACTGGTTCGGAAAGTAGATGGCATCATTGAAACGGCCAAGAATGCGGTAATGGATATCATTTTACCACTCGTAGGAATATTGGCCTTATTCATGGGTTTTTTGAATATTGCCGAAAAAGCAGGGGGTGTACGATTCCTTTCCCGGATTATAGGGCCTTTCTTTTCCCGGATATTTCCGGATATTCCCAAAGGCCATCCGGCCACCGGGCATATGCTCATGAATTTTTCCGCCAATCTTTTGAACCTGGATAATGCCGCCACACCTTTTGGATTAAAGGCCATGGAGAGCCTGCAGGAATTGAACCCTAATAAGGCAGTGGCTTCCAATGCACAGATCATGTTCATGGCCCTCCACGCTTCAGGGCTTACGCTGATACCGGTGACCATCATAGCCTTCCGTTCGGGACTGGGCGCAGCCAATCCCACGGATATTTTCATCCCTTGCATGATCGCCACCTTTGTGGCTACCATAGCAGCCTTATTTATCGTTTCCTTTAAGCAGAAGATCAACCTGCTGCAACCTGTCGTAATGGGATGGATATTGGGGATATCGGCATTGATCGCTTTATTGGTGACCTACGTAACCAGCCTGGATGGTAAGACTGCCCAATCCTTTTCCGGGGTCATGAGCAATGGGGTCATTCTGGCGATTTTCCTATTGATTGTACTGGGAGGGGTGTATAAAAAGATCGATGTGTTTGACGCCTTTGTGGAAGGTGCAAAAGGCGGCTTCGAAACCGCAGTACGGATCATACCCTATATCGTGGGTATGCTGGTGGCTATTAGCATGCTGCGTACCAGTGGCAGTTTTGATGTGGTGATCAATGGGATCAAATATCTTTTTGCGGCTATGGGAACAGATACCCGTTTTGTAGACGGGTTACCAACGGCCCTGATCAAACCGCTGAGTGGCAGTGGAGCCCGGGGAATGATGCTGGACACCATGAAAACATTTGGCGCCGATTCTTTTGCCGGTCGCCTGGCCTGTGTGCTACAAGGATCTTCTGATACCACCTTTTATGTGATCGCGGTTTATTTCGGCTCTATCAGCGTTAAAAATACACGCTATGCGGTGGGGGCCATGCTGCTGGCTGATCTGGCAGGTATAATCACGTCTATCCTTCTTGCCTACCTATTCTTCGGTTAGTATTCTACTTCGTGTCCTTCCTGCTTCTTTGTGCCCTTCGTGTCCTCCTACGCCCGACTTGCGTAGGAGGACACGAAGGACACAAAGAAGCAGGAAGGGAAAACCCAATGACTGGAACTGGGGTTAGGCGCAGAGTGTATCAAACTCAACCTATATAGAAATTTTTCCAGCATAAAGCTGTTCTACTGGAAATATTAAATCCCATTCCTCTCCCCAGACAATATTCCCGTCTTCAATGGAAAAATTAATAAAATTGGCTGGTTCAAGGTATTTTTCTAAGTAGGTATCCCTTTTTGAATTTAGGAATGGAAAAAAGTCTATTTCCTTTCTGGATCCATCCGAAAAAATAGCCAAAATTTTAAATGGTTCCTGAAGAGAGGCAGAAGTAACTCTGATATCTTTATTGTATTTCGCCAATATCTTTTTGACCAAATTTACAATTGGTTTTTCGTGAAAACCAGAAAAATGATTTAAAGTATATTTTATTGAGTGGTCAGGCATGTATATTAAGGTTTTTTGCCTTTTAGGAAAAGATCCCATCCTATAATAAAATCGTCTCTTTTTTCAATTACAATTTTACTTATTAGTGTTAGCTCCCTTTTTTTAAATTTGATTGAAGTTAATTTTTCTATTTTTAAACATGCTTCTCCCTCTTTTTTGAAATAAATCTTCACTTCTGCGCCATCTTTTCTCACATGAATATGATACGGATGGTCATTTGAATAAAAAAAGAAAACAAAACCTCTGTAGGTATGCAATCTCGGCATTCACAAAAATAGATTCCAGCACTGAACAAGAAGCTATTTTCGACAACAGTTTCCACGAGGTGTTTATACATAACAAAGAAAAAACCGCTCCGAGGAATCGGAACGGTCTTTCTTCTATACTGCTGCTTATGTGACTAATAATTGGAGAACGAGGTAAGTGTTCTGGCAATACCTGTTGTTCCCGTTGTTTGGTACCTTCCACGGAAAATAACGGTATAGCTTCTTTTCTGCGTAGGGAAGAAGTTTGACAAAGTAGCCAGGTTAGTGGTTGTCCCCGTTGCCCTTACATACAACGTATCATTTTGCGATGGATATGGAATAAAGGGTGTAACACCTGTGGAAGGGATATTCGAGAACACATTCGATGCCCGGCGGGTAGAGTAAACATCTACATTCGGGATCGACACGGAGGAGAAGATCATGTTTGCAAACCTCACCCGGGCGGTGGTATCTGTTGGAACGACGATATCATCAAATACCATTTTATACTTAACCCTTGACAGTGTGTCATAGGTAAACACGGTATACCTTTTTCCTTTTTCAAATACGGCACTAAAGGAAATGGGGTTTTGAGCGGATGTGCCCAGCGTGTCCTTGATCAGGATCTGGTTGCCACCAGGGGCGACGGCAGTATAATACCCGGTAGAAGGGAATAAACCGGAAAAGGCCACGGCTGCCCCAGTTACCTGTATATTGTTTACATATACATAATTACGGGTGGTGCCTAAAGCTGCATTGTAAAGCCGGAAATAGCTCTTATCGGGGTCTGTATTGTCTGTCATCACTTTGTTGAATTCCTTTTTACAGGCGCCCAGTACAAGCACTCCCGCCAGAAGGATCAGACCACTATATTTTAAATTCATTCGTTTCATGTCCTAAGTTTTGGTTGATTAAGGTTGGGAGAACCACTGTTCTTTCGTGTTGTAATCTAATGCCAGCGCGCCGATCCTGTCCAGTTCAGCAACATTATATAGATATTCTGAATTATATCGGGGGCGTGCACGGTAGACCCATTTACCATTATTATTGATAAATAAATCGGTGCCAGATGGGGGAGTGAAACCAGTATATACCTGCACACCGCTTTCAATGTCGGAATAATGAAATCTCCGCATATCAGTCCAGGTTTCAAGGGCACCAAAGCCATATAGTGCAATGTACTTCTGTAACATTATATGAGCCAATTTCAGGTTAGCTACAGAAGGTACTACGTTCGGGTTGGCGAGGTAAGCGGCTTTGCTTGCCGGTGTTATTTGAAAATCTGCAGGAACTCCATCATTGTATGTGCTGGTAAGTAAATCAAAATTCAAACTGATTCCAAGAGTATAAGCAGCCAGAGCGCCGGGTTTGTCACCTTTTCGGTAAAGCGCCTCCGCCTTCATAAATTGAATTTCTGAAGCGGTGATAACAGGAAATGGAGAACCATTCTTAAAAATATAACGGCAACCGGTATCAAGGGTAGGCGGAGTGGTTGTACCAAAGGTCCCTCCCCAAAAATTTTGGGGCTGGTCTCCAGCGGCCAATCCCGATGTTCCTTTGTTCATTAACACCCCTCGGAATGTGCCATTCGTATTTGGACGCAGAAGGTAATAAGCCCGGGGATCTGCCACAGTGGGGAATGTGGCATTCGTCCCATTCAATAAGTCGCATATATAAGCACTTTGACGCAAAGCGCCAACGTTATTTCTATAAGGTCCATAGAAATTAGATGTGCCGGTTACTCCTGTATTCGCAAATTTAGCCATCGCATTATCAGCATTGCTGCTCATTGCCAGGTTAGCATAGTGTATTACAGAATCAGGGTTGTAAATGGACTTATTTGATAATCGATTGAAACTTCTGGCCATAACCGCATATACAAATTTTTTCCATTTTTGCGCGTCTCCATTGAAAAAATAGGCATCGCCCTTCGCCAGATTAGCCTGGCTGGACTGGCCATCTGTACGCTCCAGATAAGCTAATGCATTACGGCAGTTGATTCGCACAGAATCATATACTTCCTCCTGGGTACTATATTGAAAGGTAAGTAAGTCAACATCGAACGCATTTTTCAAAATAACTTCGCCATACATATCTGTCAGCGTCAGCCAGCTCCATGCCCGAATTGCATATCCAACGCCAACGTAATCCCATTTTTCTTCTTCCTTTCCCCAAAAAATCATTTTATTCAGGTTATGGCCCATGCCAAAATAGTGCATCGCCCAAACTGATCCCAATACATCACTTGCCCCTGTGGCACCTCCCATTTGGTCATATTGGCTACCTGCTGTATTAGTTCCCCAGTACTGCACATAACGGCCAACATATAAGCCGTCATTGGCAATACCATAGGCGCTTCCAGCTGCAGCCGAACTACCAATGAAGTTCCCGATAATGCCTGGCAGCAAAGTCTCAACCGGTACCTTGGTGGGGGCGTTAGGGTTGTTAAAGGCTTCATCAATCTTCTTGGTACATCCGCTAACCACTAAGGTCAACATCCCAAGAGTTGCCAGTATAATTTTGAATCTATTTTTCATTTCAATTCTTTTTTATTTGTTTAGAATCCAGCTCTGATGCCAAAGTTGTAGCTGACAGGTGTCGGCAGGGTGCCATAATCAAATCCAAAGGCACCTACACCGCGGCTACCCGCCGATACGCCATTCACAGCAGGATCGGCTCCTTTATAGTTGGTAAAGAGGAGCAGGTCATTCCCGGTCAGGAAGAAACCAAGACTCTTCAACCCTCTGATCTTGCTAATCATGTTACTGGGGAAATTATAGCTGATGGAAACATCACGCAAACGGAACCAGTTGACATCCTTTTGGATAAAGGCCTCTTCCGGCCAAGCCCCGGTGCTGGTATAATAAGCATCATTGTAAGCCGGTAAAACAGCAATGGTGTTCTTTGTCGGATTGGCTGAATTTTGTTTGCCATCATTCAGTACTCCTTCAATCACGCGGGGTGTGAAGCGGTCGGCTGTCAGGAAACTACGACCTACGCCGGTCAGGAACATTTCGGTTCCATTGAAAATATCACCCCCTACTTTCAGGTCCCAAAGGAAACTGAAACGCCAATTTTTATACCTGAAGTTGTTGATCGTACCCATTGTAAAATCGGGGTTGCGGTCGCCTCTTTTTTGAAAGGTAGCATCAACAATGGGGAATCCATTCAAGGGATTTATCAATATGTCTCCCGCATTGTTTCGTGAATAACCATAGGCAGTGATGGAGGTGGTAGGTCCATTCAATACAATACCTCCTCTGGCATTACCATACAACCACGTATCAGCCAGATAAAACTCTGAAATGTTTCTGGGCAGTTTAACTACTTTATTCCACATGCGGTTGAAATTTACGCGGATATTCCATCCCCAGTCACTTGTATTGATGATAGAAGCATCCAATGTAAATTCGACTCCCTGATTACGGGTACTGCCGGCATTCTGAGTATTCAAAACATATCCTGTTCCGTAACTCAAACGGAAGTTCTCAAGAATTTGATCTTCATTGAGTGTGTTATAAAAGGCGAGGTCAATTCCCAACTTACTCTTGAAAAGCTTGATCTCAGTACCAATTTCATAGGTTTTTTGCTTCTCCGGAACGAGGTCAGGATTGTTATTATTAAATCCATATGAATAACCTCCTCCTGAAGCAAAATTGTTCACAAAGACAGATTGGGTGGAATAGGGCGAATTCAAACGGGCCGTACTGGCAAGCGACGTGCGCAATTTCCAGTAACTGATGGCGCCTTTCTTGATCCCCGGAAGGAGATCTGACATGATCATACTTAAGCTGGCGCCAGGGTAGTTGTAACTCCTGTTTTGAGAAGGCAGGGTTGAAGCCTGCTCAAAACGGTGGGTGTAATTCAGGAATATCATGTTCTTATAGCTGATAGCAGCCTCACCAAAATAGGCCATCTGCCGTGTAATTTGCTGATTGTACTCCCCATTGTTGTTGCGAAGCAGCCGTACACGCGTCGCGGGATCCGTATTGGAAGAGTCGGTGGAAGTAGGGGAGGTCAGCTTGTTGCCCACAATGGCAAACATCTGTGTTTCATAATCCTGCCACATGGTACCAACCATTACACGGCCACTGAAATCACCAATTTTCTTCTTCGCCGTGGCCGTAATCGTGTGGTTATATCCTTTGTATTTTCTCCAATAATTATCCAGCTGGCCATTGAGGGAAGCGGCTATATAAAAAGACTGGGGATGATATAAAGTAAAGCCCTCTGATTCGTAGGTATCATACCCAAATCGACCAGCAAGCGTCAACCAATCTGTGGGGGTAATATTGATACCCATACTGGCAGTATACCGATTAGTTTCGTCTTCACTCTTATTGAATGTTGTATTAAAGAACGGGTTGTCATAGTCAGCGTTCGCGTTGGCATTGAATAACGGCAATTTTGAACCGTTGGCATCGACAAAATTGCGGATATCATTTTCATTCGGCCAGATCAGGAGGCTGAGCATATACCCACCCGCACTCCGTAGCACTTTTTTGTTTTCCGAGCGAACGAAAGAGATAGATGGAATAAGCTCTATCATCTTACCGATCCGGGTGGTATTCGAAAGACGCAGGTTGATCTTCTTATAATCATTATTGGGTACTACGCCTTCCTGGTCGAGATAGGAGGCGGAGAAACGGAACACCGAATTCTTTACCCCAAAATCAACACCAAGGTTGTGTGTTTGTGTCTTACCCGTGCGGAAGAAGTTGTGAATATTGTCATACAACTTGGTGCCTTCGGGAATGGCAGGTCCAAAATACCGGAAGATATTGGACTCGGATCCATTGGTACCATTGGTGTACTTGTCAATGAAGTCAGGAAAACGAGTGATGCGTTGAAACTTGAAGTTATTATCATATTGCACCGCCAGTTTGTTTGACTTGGCCTTCCTGGTGGTGATCACGATGGCTCCCGAACTGGCTTGCGAACCATACAGCGCGGTGGCCTCTGGCCCCTTCAGGATTGTGATCGTTTCAATGTCATTCGGGTTCAGGTCGGCGATACGGTTGGTATAGTCGTTGTTCCGGTTGGGCCTGTCGGAAGCTAAACCTACACCCTGACCACCATTGGAGGTTTCATTCACCGTCTGGTTGTCCATGATGATACCATCCACAACAAACAGGGGTTCATTACTCAGGGAAAGGGAGTTAAATCCGCGCAATACAATAGAGGAGGAGGCGCCGGCAGTTCCACTCGAAGGAGTGATGGTCAAACCTGCAGCCCGTCCCTGTAAACCATTCAGGAAGTTTTCCCGTTGGGTTTCGGCAATTTCTTTACCACCCAGGCTCTGGGCTGAATAACCCAGCTCGCGTGGATTCCGTTTGATGTCCATGGCAGTTACCACTACTTCTTCCAGCGCCACTTCTTTGCTGGTCAGTGAAATGGACATGGGGGAAGTGGAAGAGGTTACTTTTTCCTCGATAGATTCATAACCAACATAGGAGAATTGAAGCACATCGCCGGGTTTGGCGGCAATGGTAAATTTCCCGGACGCATCCGTCTGGGTTCCTGTGTTCGATCCCTTCACCTTGACGGTCACCCCGGATATGGGGTTCCTGTCCTGGGTGGAAGTGACCACACCGGAGATGTTCTTTTGCTGTGCATAGAGGGCATTACCCCACAACAATAGAACGGCTACTAGAGCATGCAGAATTTTTCTCATAGCGAGTTTTTTAAAATAAATAGCAGTTACAGTATTTCAATGCCTTCTTCCCGGTATGCTTGCAGGGCAGGATCATCAGCGGGTAATTCGGTGATGATGGTGTCGATCTGCCCAATGGAGCAAACTTGTATGGGTTGAAGAGTATTGATCTTTTCAGCAATGGTCAGACATACGACCTTTCGCGATGATTCGATCATCGCTTTTTTCAGTTGCACCACATCCCAGTCATTGTCGGTAATGCCATGGCCAATATCAATGGCGTTTACACCGAGGAAACACAGATCTGCCTTTATCTGGCGGATCTTGTCCACGGCCTCGCCGCCTACAGTAATCTTGGAACTTTTGGAGATCTTGTCACCGATCACGATCACCTCAATGGTCGGGTGGTGCATATACTCCAAAACAGCAGGAATACTCCCTGTAATAAAAGTGGCCTTTAATTGCGGGGGAAGGCTTCTGGCCAGTTCCAATATGGTACTACCCCCACCGGTCAGAATAAACATGCCATCTTCAATCAGTGAAACCGCTTTTTGGGCAATGGCCTTTTTCTCTGTACGAGAATACACCTGACTGGGGGAATAATAAACTTCATTGAAAGAAGGGGAGAGGGCACCTCCATGTACTTTGATCACCTTACCCTGGTCGGAAAGCTCCTGCAGATCGCGTCTGATGGTATCCTCTGATACCTGGATGTCCACGCATAAACTGGATGACAGCACTTTATTGTGCAGGTTCACCTGATGGAGAATGTAGGCGTGACGTTCCCGTTTCAGCATAAGCAGTTTAGTTCCTAACTAAAAATAGGCAAATTCCCGCAAATTCCGGCAAAAAGTGGAAAAAAGCAGAATTCGTGGATTTTAAACAAAAATCCCGCGGAGCCAGGTGGTTAGCTGTCTTCGCGGGATGAGGTGAGGTTATGCTGAACCAGGAACTTACCTGGAATTAAAGGTAAATCGGATGCTAAGCCCAAGAGCCGAAGGTTCAAAATTGATATCCGGGGCAATGTTTAATTCGGGTTTCCAGTCCAGACTCAGGTTCAAAGGGAGGTTGGGGAATTTGTAATCTAGCCCGACTACTCCTTGTGCGCCCAACAGCGGGTCGGGTTTGGAGAAGCCAATATATCCACCACCGCCATAGAACCATTTCAGTCCCTCGGTATTGTTGAGGGGCTTGTGAACTTCATATAAAACGCCCAGAGCTGTAGGATCCCCAAAAGCGAACTGAGCTTCGATCGCTGATTTTTCATTTAAAAAATATTTAAAGGTGATCGCATTGTTGACAACTGCTCCCGCCGTGCTCAGGCGTACACCCAAACCGGTCTTATAATCCTGGGCCTTTAGTCCGATGGTGGCTGCGAAAAAGGCAACCAGAAGAAAAACAATTTTTTTATTCATTGGTGGTTTTTATATAATTCTTTAAACGAAAAATAATGCCACTAAGTTTAAATGAAATGTCAAAATCACTCGAAGAGTTCGAACCAGGTCTTGGGCCTTTTCTCCTCCAGCCACTGGAAACCGATAAGGCGCATTTCGGTTGGGGGTTTTTGCCGCATTGGCCATAACACGCCTTTAACATTGTTGCGGGCTACGATCCGTTTTAGCTCCTGCTCTATAAAGTAAACATCATACAATTCACATTCCGACTGGTTGACCCCGGTATAGGCACTGTCCTGGTCCTGTACAAAATAAATACTCTCGGCACCCCCACGGGCGCGGGCAGAATCAATGCTGCCATCGGTAAACCAGGCATCGACGCGTCGTGACCGGATCTGGTTGAAAATCTCCGGGTCAAGCTGCGCCGCGATAAAAGCATTGTTAAAAACTTCCATCTTGTGTGCCTTGCGGTTGCGGGTAAATAAAAGAATAGTATCTCCCAATACCTGATTCTTATTGGTCCAGACTACAGGATTGTCGTATAACCGGAAGGTGGAGTCTTTAAAGGAATAAAACATACTGTCACAGATCGCCTGAAGGGAATCAGAGAATATCCGCACATTTCGAAAGGCTTCAAAATAGCGGTTGGTACTGTCTTTATCATCGTTTACCTGGAGGCTGTCGCGTTGCAATGGCTCCAATTTCGCTATTGTATCACGGAGTGGGGTGGTCAGGGAATCAGCAGGAGTGAGGGTTGTTGAGGTGGAATCGGATGACGAGGCAGATAGGGAATCTTTCGCTACAGTATCTTTCTTTGCCTTCCCATACAGGTCGGTGAGGCGTGCCGAGAAAAGCGTATCGGCGGTAATGAAAATGGAGTCCTGATCTTCTTTGATGATCATCACCGGTTTCTGGGTGGCCAGAAATGCATCCTTGTTCTTATCCACAAAGATCTTATTGGCAATGACCGTTCTTCCCTGCGCCGTATCCCTGACAATGCCATTTCCTTCGATCTGTACGATGCCCAGGCTGTCATTATTATAGATCATATCACCCGTGACCTGCAGGTCGCCGTCATTGATAACGGATCGCCGCCCAAATTCGGCATTGCCCGTTTTCAGGTTATAATAGCCTTCCCGGGTATCGATCGTGCGGCCACTGCTGTCCCGGATAAAGGTTTGTGCAATAAACCGCGCTGTTTCAGTGCCGGTATTGTACAGGATCGAATCAGTCTTTACATAGAACTCCGGGTTCTTGAGTTCCACATTTTTTTTAAAGTAAACATCCCGCAGGTCAGAGTAATAAACACCTTCTTTGCTGGTGACTACGGTCTTCTCATTCACTACTCTTCCACCATTCTTGTAGGTTCCGATCTTGGTGTTGACATCATAATCGAGTTCCTGTGTGGTAAGTACCCCCTTGCCATCGGTGAGTTTGACATTCTTTCTCAGATTGGCCAGCCGGGTATTGATATTGTAGAGTAAGTAATCGGAGTAAACATCGGTGGTATCATTGTCGTTCAGGTGAACTCGTCCAAAGGCCTCAAAGATGCCCGTCTTCTCATTCTTTACGCAACTGTCGCACCAGAAGGTGGAGTTTCCCTGGCGGAGTTTTACATTTCCGACCATGATCTGTAATTCGGTCATGGAATCAATGCGGAGAAATTCCAGTTTTTTACTTTCCAGTACCTCCACGAGACGAACGGTATCGGCCGGGGTCAGCGTAGTGGTCCGGGGTAATACCTGGGCAAATAATCCTCCTGTGAGTAGCAGGAAGAAAAGCAGGAGGGTAAACGTTCGGGTCATCAGTTCTTTTCTATGATAACAGAGTCTTTGGGAGTAGGCGAAGATAAGGGGCCGGTTTTATCCTTCTTACCAAAGACGGAAACATTAACGTACCGTTTAGGATGGGTACGCACGTCATCAAGTAAGGTCTCCAGACTTACTAAGGTATTATTCAGGTTCACATAAAGCTGCTTATCATTAAGCAGTAGCCCCAGCGATCCCTCTTTGCTATCCAGTTTGGCCATTGACCCTTTTAATTGATCAAGGGTGGATTGAAGTGAGGAAAGCGATCCTTCCAGGTCCAGTTCGGCAAATTTCCGGGTGGCGTTGGCGGTATTGATCATGATGGAATCAATCTGCTGATTGTTCTTCTTCATGTTTCCGGTAAACGAATTCAGGTTGTTCAGCGATTGGGCCAGCGCACCGGTCTGGGTATTCAGCAGATCCTGCAGATACGCGGTAGTGACCATCAGGTTGGCGATGATGGCCTGAATATTTCCTTTGGTGTTGGGGTCGAATATTTTATTGACCGAACTCATGACCATTTTAACAGAGTCAAGGGACTCCCGTACTTTGGTCAGGGTAGGGGTCACCTGGGCCGTAACACTCGAAAGGAGACTGGCCTGTTTGTCGGTATGCAGAGTATCTCCAGATTTTAAGTAGGTAGTAGCATCGCCTTTGGTAATGGATATCAGCCCTGTTCCAAGTAATTCCGACTCAATGGTGGCTACGGAATTGATCGGGATATTCACATCCCGGTTCATGTTGATCGTTATGATAATTCCGCTGAGGTTCTTGTCCATTTCCTTAAAATCGTACACCGTACCCACTTCAAGGCCATTGATCTTTACGGGGTTTGATTTTTGAAGGCTGCCCAGGTCAGAGAAAATGGCGTAGAGTTTTGTTTGCCGGTTGAAGACATCTTTCCCTTTCAGAAAATTAAAACCAATGATCAGTAGGGTAAGGCCGACTATGACGAGAATTCCAACTTTAAATTCGTTACTTATTTTCATTTGCCTGATTTAAAAGGGCTTGAACCCTTAATCAAGGGGCAAATTAGTAAAATCTCAGCCATTTCAGGTGTCAACTTGCTTTTTTTACCGTATTCCTGGGCATAACGGCAGCGGGTTTGGCTTTGCTGGAAGGGGTGCCGCCATCCCCGTTATTGCCATTTTGCCGATGGTTCTCCAACCAGGTGATATAATTCTTGACCGCATTCGTGATGCTGGCACATATTTCCTCCTGGCCTTTGTCGCTGTTGAGATAGTCTTCTTCTTCTTTATGGCTCATAAAGCCACATTCCACCAATATGCTGGGCATGCCCGTTGCCTGGAGCACCCAGATACCGGCCTCATTTCTTTGTTTGACACCCCGGCTGAACCGGCCGGAGGCGACAAATTCTTTTTCCACCATGTCCGCGAGCGTGACACTGTTCTTAAAGAATTTCTTGGCATACAATAAGCGCAAGGCCCTGATCACCGGGTCATTCTCATCAGGGGCCACAATGGTGGAGTCATCTTCACCATACATGTCCTCCGCCTTCAGGGCATCTTGTTTCGCCTCATTTTTATCAACAGCCCATACAAATGTCTCGGTGCCATGGGCAGGATTGGGAGAGTAGGTCGTACGATAGGTGCGTACCTTCCTTCTTTTCTTACCCTTTCCAACATACCTGTATCCGATCGGCGTGCTGTGTTTGATTTTGGGAGCAGAATTACAGTGAATGGAGATGAAAAGATCGGCGCCTGATTGGTTGGCAAAATCGGCCCGGTACCGAAGACCTTCGTTTTTAGTGGGTTTGTTTCCCGCCATGATATCAGTAGTTCGGGTAAACAATACCTTTACATCAGGTATCTCTTTCTCCAGCATTTTTCCCAGTTTTATACCCACTTCCAGGCAAATTTGGGCTTCGGTGGAATAGGTGCCTTTGGCGCCCCCATCAAAGCCTCCATGACCGGGATCCACGATAATGGTGTTGACACTCTTCTGGTAGGGAGGCTCGACAAAGGAATAAAGAGCTGCGGAACTGATCAGGATAGCCAGGAAAAAAGGGACATTTCTCTTCATCATACGTTTTTTAAGGAAGGGTTAGTTTAATCTTCACAATCATTTAGGTATTAAACATTTATTTTTGCCAATTACCGTATGAATCGACTGCGCAAAATTAGTTCAATTTACAGCTTGACAGCCCTATTCACTGCTGTATTATTTTTTACACAGACGTGGAAAACTGCCGCTTATTATGCAGGCCCAGGCGATTTTTACAGCACTTTAACAAAACACAGAGATACTATTCCGGTAAGAGGAAACCCCAAAAACCTCCGTAACTCACCCAGTTTACCTGTATCACAGGAACCCGCGGAAGCCAGACCGGCTGTGAACAACCCCATTTCGACGACCATTTCCAAGGATACCATCCCTTCCGGTAAAACCGATTCTGTAACCGTTCCCAGGATCGATACCTTTTCCTACAAATTATCCCGCGATTCGCTGGATGCCCCTATCTATTATGAGGCAGAGGATTCGGCGGTGGTGCTGGTGGATACGGGCAAGGTATTTCTGTATGGGAAGACAAAAACGAATTTCAAGGATATTGAATTAGCCGCTCCCGTATTGGAGCTTGATCAGGAGACCCAGCTCGTAACCGCTGTGGGTAGCCGGGACTCTGCCGGCAGGATATTGGAAAGGGTTCGTTTTGTACAGGGAGATCAGGATTTCCAGAGTGATCAGATTCAATTCAATCTAAAAAATCAAAAGGGCCTGACAAAAAATACCTTTACCAAACAGGAAGAGATTTTTCTTCAGGCCACCAATTCCAAAAAGATCGGGGACACCATCTATGCGAGCAATGGGGTATTGTCCACCTGTAACTATGACGAACCGCATTTCGGGTTTCGCTACAGTAAGATCAAACTCGTGACCAGCAAAGTGGCGATCTCGGGGCCCATTCATCCGGAGTTTGAACGGGTACCCATTCCCATATACCTGCCTTTTGGTTTCTTCCCACTCAACCGGGGTCGTCATTCCGGCTTCCTTCCACCACAGTTCACGGTGAATGACCAGTTTGGTTTGGGACTGGAGGGTATGGGATACTATAAAGTGTTGAATGATTATTTTGATGTTACCCTCCGCACCAACCTTTATTCCTATGGAGGATGGTCATTTGATATACGGCCTACCTATCGAAAAAGATACCGCTATAATGGGGCCTTTAGTTTGAAATACCAGAATACAAAATTCAACTTTAAAGGGGATCCGGATTTCAACCGGGTTAAGACCTTCTTCGTTACCTGGAACCATGCGGTGGATTCGAGGGCCCGGCCAGGTACTACCTTTTCGGGGAATGTTTCCGCGGGTTCAACCAAGTACAACCAATATGTGGCTTATAGCCCCAACCTGAACCTGCAGAACCAATTAAGTTCCTCCATTGCCTATTCCAAAACATGGACGGGCAAACCCTATAACCTGACTTTGAGTGCCAACCATAACCAGAACAGCCGAACCCGTCTGGTGAACCTGAATATTCCCAATATCGGGTTTACCGTCAGCACCCTTTACCCCTTTCAAAAAAAGAAATTGCTGGGTACCCCGAAATGGTATGAGAAACTGGGGATCGCCTATAACGGATCCTTTACCAACTCGGTCAGTTTTTATGATACCCTGACCTATGGAAAAAATGGCATCAAACCGTTGTTAAAATATTTACTGGATACGGCTTACTATTCAGCACGGCACAATGTACCCATCACCCTGGCCCTCCCTCCGGTTTTGAATGGAAATGTGATCATCTCCCCGGGTATTTCCTACAGCCAAAACTGGATCCAACGCACAACAGATTATACCTGGAATGATGTGACAAAAAAGGTGGACACTTCTTTCAACAAAGGATTGTTCATTGAACAGAGTACTGGCTTTTCCCTTTCCTTTAGTACCGCCGTTTTTGGTTTGTTTCGTTTCAAGAATTCAAGGTTGATGGCTTTGCGACATGTAGTACGCCCTTCCCTTAGCTTTAGTTTCACCCCCGATCTGAATAAACAATATCTCCGTACCGTCCAGGTGGACACCACCGGCCGCACCTTGAACTATAATGCCATTGGTGGTTCGGTGTACACCTATGCAGGGGGGCGCAAATTTGCCGGGTTGAGTTTTTCCATTGACAATAACCTGGAGATGAAACTGCGGCCAAAGAACGACACCAGTGCCGCCGCGAAGGAGGGTAAGAAAGTGAAACTGATCGATGGATATGGATTTACCGGAAGCTATAACCTCTTACTTGATTCACTGAACCTGAGTGATATCTCCATGTATGTCCGAAGTACGTTGTTTGATAAGATCAATATCACCGCCAGCGGGGTATTGAATCCTTATCAATTTGACTCCAGCGGGTATCGTATTGCGAAATATGCCTGGCAGGGGGGTAAGTTCAAACCCGGACGATTGACCAGTGGTACCGTTTCCATCTCCACCAGTTTCCAGAGCAAGCCAAAGGATCCAGAAAAAGAAAAGAAAAGACAGGAGGAGATCGAGCAATCTTATGCAGACGATCCCTTGTTGGCCGCTGACCAGCAAAGATTGTTGGACTATATGCAACAAAACCCCAATGAATTTGTCGATTTTAATGTAGACTGGAACCTTAGCGTAGGTTTGTCGCTCAACTTTTCAGAAAGGCTGAAACCGGATTATAGTGGATTTCAAAAAGACATTTATTCCAGTTTGAATTTCAGTGGTGGATTCAATCTGGCTCCTAAATGGAAACTCTCTGCCAATGGACTTTACGACCTCAAGGATACCAAACTGCAGAGTCTTCAATTGACCATCTCCCGTGAAATGCACTGTTGGCAAATGTCCATCAACGTGACACCGGTGGGAAATTTCCGGTTCTTTAATATCAGCATCAGTCCCAAGGCATCCATTCTTCAGGACCTCAAGATCAATAGAACAAGATCCTTCTATTCGGGTGAATAAGAAGTGTAATGTGTTTTCATGATCTCAAATACCTCAGATTTTAATTCTTCAACCGTTTTGCCGGCTGGTGATACCGGAGGTAAAAAATGCATTTCCAGTTTTCGTGGCCAGAAATAAAAAGCTTTGTGGGTGGGGAGTACATTTCGGGTATGAAAGATCACACCCGGAATGATGGCATGTCCTGTTTCACAAGCCAGTTTAAAGGCGCCATCATAGAAGGTTTTAAGAGGTTGGTCGGTACGGTTGCGGGTTCCTTCGGGGTAAATACTCATGTGCATGCCCCTGGCCAGAACACTTTTCATTTCCTCATAACTTTTTCTCCGGCTGGCATCGCTTGTTCGATCCACCAATACAGCCCCCTTGCTGTAATACCAACCAAAAAGGGGAATGCGGGTGAATGATTTCTTGGCAATGGTTTTATTCGCTCCCGGAATAAAAGGGCAGGAGAGGGGAACATCCATAAAGGAATTATGGTTGTAGGTGACAATATAGGCTTCCCCTTTTTTAAAATGCTCCCTGCCTTTTACGGTCAAGGGGCACCCTACCAATCTCAGCCAAATACTCATCCAGACCCTTGACAGGTCGATGAAAATCTTTTGCCCACGTGGTTCGGGAATAAGATAGCAAGCCAGCGAAGGCCATACAAAGACCAGGAAGGTGGCAACAAAGCTAAGCAGCCCCCAAAAAGCCCAGATCCTGGCAAGAATATTACGCATGAAATTTATTTTACGCGACAAAACTACCCGATTTCATAGTCCTGTTCCAATTTCCTTTTTACTTCCGGCCATTCATTTTTCAATACCGAATAGTATACTGAAGTACGACGCCGGTTGTTCCACATGGTCATATGGCTACGAAGGGTTCCTTCTTCCATGCCGCCTATTTTTTCCAGTCCTTTTCTCGCGCGGGTATTTTGTACATCTGTTTTGAATTCCACTCTTTCCATATCGGCCATTTCAAAAGCATATTTCATCATGGCATACTTTGCATGTACATTGATACCGGTACTGCGAAACGGCTTTCCCAACCAGCTCCATCCGATCTCTACCCGTTTATCATACAGGGTAATATTACCCAGGCTGCTGGAGCCTGCGATCAAGCCTGTTTTTGTCTCAATGATGGTGAAGGGCCGGCGTGTGTTCGCCCGTCTATCGCTTTCTGCCAAATCGAACCACCGGTGAAGTTGGTCCGGATCCCCGAGGTTCAGCGAGAAATATTGCCACATGGATGGATCTTCCCCAGCCAAGTGAAGAAAAGCATCATAGTCACTTCTGTCAAGGGGCCGGAGTGTAACAAGCGAGGTTTGAAGTTGGAGGTCTGTTGGAAACATGGGGGAGGTGATTATAAGCTATTAGCTTTTAGCTTTTGGTTAAGGTTGAAATGTAATGCAATTTCGACATTATCTTATAGGTATTGATAGTAAAGTTTTTACTAGCTTATGACTAACAGCTAACAGCTAACTGCTAATAGCTATTAGCTACCAACTAACAGCACCAATCTATCGGCTCTATCCGATTCTTTACCAGATATTCATTGGCTTTTGAAAAATGTCTGTTTCCAAAAAAACCGTTATGGGCAGAAAGGGGAGAAGGGTGTGCGGATTCAAGCACCAGGTGTTTGCTGGTATCGATCAGTATCTTTTTTTCCCGGGCGAATTTTCCCCAGAGCAGGAACACCACATGTTTCTTTTTTTGAGAAATGGTTTTGATGACGGTATCGGTGAAAATGGCCCAGCCGATCTTGGAATGACTCATGGGTTCGCCCGCCCTTACGGTAAGAGAGGCATTCAGGAGCAGGACGCCTTGCCTGGCCCAATGTTCCAGGTTGCCATGGCGAGGCGGGTCTACCCCAATATCGGTTTGAATTTCTTTGAAGATATTGATCAATGAAGGCGGGGGAGGCACACCATTAGGTACTGAAAAACTCAGTCCATGTGCCTGGCCTGCGCCATGATAAGGATCCTGGCCCAATATCACCACCTTGACCTGGTCAATCGGGGTTTGGTCAAAGGCATGAAAGATCTTTGAGCCGGGAGGGTAGATGGTCTTGCCCTGGCCTTTTTCGGTCTTTATATGAAGGACGATCTGCTTGAAATAAGGCTTATCAAACTCTGCATGAAGTGCTTGTTTCCACGACCCCTCTATTTTTACGTCCATGCTGTATGCTTTGGCTGCAAGCTAAAAAAAAATTACCTTTGCACACTTGTGAGTTTTAAGGGGAATATCCCTTTCAAGCGCTTAGTTCTTTAAAATATGGTCCGGTAGCTCAGCTGGATAGAGCAGCTGCCTTCTAAGCAGCAGGCCATTGGTTCGAATCCAATCCGGATCACAGAAACCCCGCCATCGGCGGGGTTTTTTTTATTGCTTCAATCTTACTTAGATTGGCATGGAAATTCCAGCAGAAAAAATTCTCCGCCCGTTTGACAATTTCAAAATTTGCAATAAGTTTGCTGCCAACCACATCTACTAAACCTGATCAGGTTTAGTCACCACCCCACTTATTTTTTACGAGAATATCCGTCCCCATTCATTAAAAACCATTAAACATGAAGTGGGTTCTACTTGTATTGCTATTTGTTTCCTGTCGGGAGACCAGTTACACCATCATTACAAAAAGTCAAGAAGGATATCGGATCCTTGATCCCGCCTTTGCCTGTGATTCCCTTTTTAAAACATTCCGCAGCATTGAAACCTATTATCAGACAATAGGCTGGGAATTGGGTTATCCTATCGGTCATGACCGGTATACTATTAAAAAAAACAGGTATTGATCTATTCACCATTCACTATTCACTATTCACTTTTCTTCTCTTATGGCCTCCCCTTAAAACCAAAATAATCTCCTACTTTTGACCGAGATTGCAACCCATGAATGATACATTTCATTACGGTATAGATTCCCTGACTCCGGCGAAGGCGCTGGACATTGCCCAGGGGAAATTAAAAGGGATTCTATCCACCCAGGCCAGAGAAAAAATTGAAGAAAGCCAACGCCAGGTATCCGCTATCGTGGAACAGGAACGTACCGTGTATGGCATCAATACCGGCTTTGGTATTTTGTCAAATACCCGGATTTCGGCAGAGGATACCACCACACTTCAGCACAAGATCCTTCAAAGCCATAGCGTAGGCGTAGGCGATCCCATTCCCATTGAGATTGCCAAGTTGATGCTCATTACCAAAGTACATGCCCTGGCACAAGGGTATAGTGGTATCCGAATGGAAACACTGGAACGGATATGCTGGCATATCGAACAGGATATCATACCGGTTGTCCCGGAAAAGGGCAGCGTAGGCGCCAGTGGTGACCTGGCCCCTTTAGCCCATCTTTTTCTCCCATTGATCGGTTTAGGCGAATGCTACCTGAATGGAGTAAGGCTGGATACACACAAGGTTTTAAAACAAAAAGGAATATTGCCCCTGCAACTGGGCCCAAAGGAAGGACTGGCCCTGATCAATGGCACCCAGTTCATCCTCTCTTTTGCGGTAAAGGCTGTCCAGCGGATGCACAATTGTCTGGAGGCGGCTGATATAATCGGGGCCATGAGCCTCGAAGCACTTACCGGGACCAAGGCCCCCTTTGATGACCGGCTTCATCAATTACGTCCTTACGCCGGAAACCTGTTGGTAGCCCAGCGGCTCAGGCTTTTACTCGAAGGTTCTGATATCATGCAGAGCCATGTGGATTGCGGGCGGGTGCAGGATCCTTATTCGCTGCGCTGTATGCCACAGGTACATGGCGCTTCGCGCAATGCGTGGTTACATTTAAAAGAAATGACACAGGTGGAGTTGAATGCCGTAACGGATAATCCGATCGTTTTTAAAGCAGATGATACGGTGAGTGGAGGAAATTTCCATGGACAACCCATGGCGCTGCCCCTTGACTATGCCTGTTTTGCCGCCGCTGAGATCGGCAATATCAGCGACCGCCGATGCTACCTGCTCCTGGAAGGTAAATGGGGACTTCCCATGCTGCTGATGAAAGATGTTGGGCTGAATTCAGGTTTCATGATACCACAATACACTACGGCTGCTTTGGTAACGGAAAATAAAACACTTTGCTTTCCTTCCAGCGCGGACAGTATTCCCACTTCGCTGGGACAGGAAGACCATGTAAGCATGGGCAGCATCAGCGGGCGAAAACTCAATCGGGTGTTGGATAACCTGGAGTATATCCTGGCCATTGAATTACTCTCCGCCTGCCAGGCCATTGAATTCAGGAGGCCATTAAAGAGCTCGGCAGTGTTGGAGTTTGCGCACGAGTATGTACGTGATTATGTGAGTTTTGCAAAGGAAGACCGAATATTTGCTGAAGATATCAATAAGGTATCGGGACTGATCAAAGAATTTGGATTGGTAGAACGGGTGAATGATTTTGCCCGTGAGCAGGGAGTACATCTCAATGCCCACTTCGGTGAATTTATTTTGTAAAACTGGTTATTGCCAAAGCAGGCTGTATTAACTGCCGCCGCGTACGCCGCGGGAAATAAAAAATTTTATATGCCCTCAATTCCCCAAACCCCCACTGGTAGCACCCTTCGTTGCAAAGGATGGATACAGGAAGCCGCCTATCGGATGCTCCTGAACAACCTGGATCCGGCCGTTGCGGAAAGACCAGAGGATCTTATCGTCTATGGAGGAAGGGGCAAGGCTGCCCGTAATCACCAGGCGCTGGAAAACATCCTGAAAGCCCTGACCATCCTTGAGAACGATGAAACCTTGTTGATTCAAAGCGGGAAACCGGTTGGTATTCTAAAAACTCATCCCGATGCACCCCGCGTTCTGTTGAGCAATAGTCAACTCGTGCCTCATTGGGCCACCTGGGAGCATTTTGATGAACTCGAGAAAAAAGGCCTGATGATGTATGGCCAGATGACTGCGGGTTCCTGGATCTATATTGGTAGCCAGGGCATCGTGCAGGGGACCTATGAGACCTATGCAGCCCTGGCAGATAAACATTATCAAGGCTCACTGAAAGGCACGTTGAATGTAACGGCAGGCCTGGGTGGTATGGGTGGCGCCCAGCCCCTGGCCATAACCATGAATGGCGGCGTAGCCCTGATTGCCGAAGTGGAAGAATGGCGGATCGATAAACGGCTGGAGACAAGATATCTTGATGAGAAAAGCCTGGATATAGACGAGGCAATTGACAAAGCCATCGGGTATAAAAAAATTGGTGCCGCAAAAAGCATCGGTGTGCTGGCAAACGCTGTCAGACTCCTGGAAAGGATGGTGGAAAGGGGGATAATACCAGATACGCTAACGGATCAAACCAGCGCCCATGACCCTTTGATCGGGTATGTGCCGCACACCTTGAATAATCAGGAAGCGAACGCTTTGCGTGAAAAAGATCCGGCAGCCTATATTCAACTCAGCTACCAGAGTATGTACCGGCATGTACAGTTGATGGTGCAATTGATGGATAAAGGAGCGATCACTTTTGACTATGGAAACAATATCCGCGCCAGGGCAGAAGAGTTGGAGAAAGATCCAACCCATGTAAAATTGGATTTTCCAAAAGGCAGATGTTTTGCTTTTCCAGGCTTCGTCCCGGCGTATATACGTCCTTTATTCTGTGAAGGCAAAGGGCCTTTTCGCTGGGCAGCCTTAAGTGGCGATCCGGCCGATATTGCGGTGACGGATGAATTGATCCTTGCGTTATTTCCAGAAAACACCTCGCTTCGGCGGTGGATCACGCTGGCCAAAGAGAAGATCGCCTTTCAGGGATTGCCGGCCAGGATCTGTTGGCTGGGACAGGGAGAAAGAGAGAAAGCAGGGTTGGCTTTTAATGAACTTGTAAGAACGGGCAAGGTGAAGGCACCGATCGTCATTGGTCGGGATCACCTTGATACCGGATCAGTGGCCAGTCCCAACCGCGAAACAGAGGCCATGCTGGATGGAAGTGATGCCGTAGCCGATTGGCCTTTACTCAACGCCCTGGTAAATACCGCCGGTGGAGCGAGCTGGGTATCTTTGCACCATGGGGGTGGGGTAGGAATGGGATACAGTATTCATGCAGGCATGGTGATCGTAGCAGATGGCACGGAGGCGGCTGCGGCACGCCTGGCTCGTGTACTGCGCAATGATCCGGGTATGGGGGTTATACGCCACGCCGATGCCGGATATGAATTGGCAAAACAAACATCGATTGCTTTTGGATTGAATATCGATTCGCGAATTTGAGTTTTGTCAGACACCGATAAGCATCTTAACACACATAAAATAGTTTGTATGGCTAAATGGTTAACTGGTATTTTTCTTCTGATGACAATAGGAGCAAATGCCCAAATTGAAAAGGGGACATTTTTAATTGGTGGTACAGGTCGGTTCTCTTCTGATAGATCAGATCAGGATGAGGCTTTTTATAAACAAAATTTCAAACAGACCCAATATGCGGTTGAGCCTAAGTCGGGGATCTTTGTAATGGATAAGTTAGCGGTTGGCCTTACCGTCAGTGTACAGCACCAGAAACAGGATCAATATGTGTATTCCATCAACCCCCTGTATGAATCAATTACGAATACCGAGAATAAAATTTCCCAATTTGCCGTAGGCCCATTTTTGCGTTATTACTTCTTACCGGCCAAACAAAAGATAAATCTGTTTTCTGAAATAGGATGGACCTATGGTAAGGAAAAAACAAGAATAGAATCGGCTCAGGCCCTATCTCCAGCCTTTGGTTCGGGTGGTATGCCAAGTTACAGCACTTCCGTGGCAAAATCAGCATACAATGTAAACACCTTTTCCGTTTTGGCAGGACCCGTGTTATTCATCAATCCAAAAGTTTCCTTCGAGTTGTCAATTGGATATGCAATAGCAAAAGTGAAAGCCCAGGAGCGAAAATCCTTCTCCATCGGCACCGGATTTTTGGTTTACATAAAATAAGCCAAAGGCTAAGAACAAATAGCTCTTAGCCTTTAGCTTTTAGCTTATTGATGCTATTGTATGATCCATTTCCGGATCTTTAATACCTCGTGTGTTTTAATGGTATTGTAAAAGAGGCTGTATATAAGCCCAATGCCTTTTGCATAGTGCAACGTGTGCATTTCGCCGGTAGGCTGGGGGATACCACCCGGATCACATACTTCCGGTCGCATTTGTATTACATAGACGTGCGCAAAGGTGTTGCCGTTTACGGTAATAGTGGCATCGGCATCCACACATCGAAAATGGTAGCGTAGTAATTTCACCTGAATGCCAACACTGGTTCTTCCCTGATAATCGGGAGAGTACCATGTTTGTCCTGTGGTCAGGGTTTCTTTTAAAAAATTCAGATGGTCATAGATCGAGGGAGAAAAATTGAGGTAGCTGGTGAAACCACTGACGGAGGTGTATCGGTAATAGTTATCGCCTGATTTTCGGTAGTACTGTTTATTATTGGCTGGATAGAAGCTTTTAAATTCATTCCATTCCTCATAAGGCAGGTTTTCAATGGTAGTTGGGGCCAGAAAACTGCGAATGACCGAATCGCCGGGAAAGGTCATGTCATCATAGATCCATCGGCTGTTTTCAGTAAGCGGAAAATAATTGGGGTTGGTGGTAGGAACAACCTGAATAGTATCTGCAGGTGGGGCAACGTCAATCAAATCAGGACCTCCTTCATAGCTGTAATCCTTACTGCAGGAAAACAACAGTAAGCAACTGAGGCAATATAAGGATGTCTTTAAAATCATTATTAACTATTGATTATTAATTATTGGTTCATGATGTTCGCATGAATTCTTTACCATCAATAATCAACAATTAATAATAATGCTCTCTTATTTGATTCTATACAATTTCCCGCCATCCGTAACCGTATACAGGGCATTGTTGAAATACAGCACATCCCTGAAACGCTCGTTCTTATCGGCCAGTAATCGTTCTTCGCCCACAACTTTATTATCCTTAATCACGATCCGGGCGATATGTTGCCCGCTCAGTCCGCCGATAAAGAGATTGTTCTTCCACTCGGGGATCGCGGTTCCTTTGTAAAAAGCCATTCCACTGGGAGAGAGGGTTGGATCCCAGTAATAAATGGGCTGTTCCATTCCCGCTTTCTGTTGGAGCGCTTCCCCTACTTTGGAACCACTGTATTCAATTCCATAAGTGATGACAGGCCATCCATAATTTTTACCCGACCGGATGATATTCAATTCATCTCCACCACGTGGTCCAAATTCCGCTTCCCAGAGTTCTCCGGTTACCGGATGAATATCCAGGCTCTGCGCATTCCGGATACCGTAGGCAAATATTTCTGGCATGACATTGGGCTTTCCAATGAATGGATTACCCGGTGCCGGTTTCCCTTCTTTTGTAATGCGAAAGATCTTTCCAAGTCCCGACGAAAGGTCTTGGGCCTGAACCCGTCCTTCCAAATTTGACCTTTCTCCGGTGCTGACAAATAAATTCCCATCCCGGGCAAAGATCAACCTGGACCCATAATGTAACGTACTGTTCAAAGCCGGGGTTGCCCGAAAGATCACCGTTGGGTTCTCCACTTTTGCGGTAGCCTCATTGAGTTTTCCTTTGGCAACGGCCATCAGGTTGCCCACTCCGGATTTTTCGGAGAAGGACCAATAGATCATTTTGTTCTGGGCAAAAGAAGGATCCAGGGCCACATCCAAAAGCCCACCTTGGCCACGGTCATCCACGGCTGGAAAACCGGTGATCTTTTTACTGTTTTGACCATTGGCATCCAGGATCAACATGTATCCGGATTTTTCGGTTAATAGGAGCCGTCCGTCAGGAAGCCCAATGACTGCCCAGGGTTTACCCAGCTTTTCCGCCAGCATGGTGACGGTATAGGAAGCCTTTGTCTTGACCCCACCGATCCTGGTCTGCCCTTTGAATGCAGGGGCATAATTTGTGTTTGCTTTGCGGGTCTCAACAGGCGGAAGACCGGTTGTATCGATCGACCCGTCAATGCGGGAAGCGGCATTGTCATTGGCACAGCTGGTGGCCCAGGTCAGGAGAGAGGCAGCGATGATGCAGATACTTGATTTCTTGTACATATTTCTTTGGTTGGGACTTCGTTTCAAAATAAAGTACAATTTATCAATAATTCCGTAGATCCCCGTTCAGGATTTGCTGCCCGGGTACAAAAAAGTGAAGGGCCTTAAAAAAAGCCCCTCTTATTTGCTGCCTTCAACATGAGAATTTTTGACGTTCTTTCTCCTTTATCATCGGAAAAGGGCAAAAAAGGTCATCAGAAAAGGGGGTTTTTGAAAAAAATATTATATTCAATGGCCAAATGAAATGGGGAATACCCACTACTCAAACGAAACCTCTTATGTCTACGATTGCAGCCATTGATCAGGGACTTCTCCGCCAGTGGATGGAGGATGGCCTTGACCTTTCAGCGGTAAAAGGAAAACTTCAGTCGCTTCTCCTGGAACCGGAAATAGCCGGTCAATATGTAAAGGAGTACAAAAAGATGAAACATGCCCGTCGGCAAACAAGGGGCTTTATCTGGGCCAGCCTGGGGGCATTCGCCGGATTCATCAGTTGCCTGCTCTCTATTTTCAATCCCATTCCGGAAATGTTCAATGTTTTTTTATACGGATTGACCTCCATAGCGATCACGATGATCGTAGTTGGCTTGTATTTTCTTTTTGAATAGCCTTACCTTTTTCGCAGCTGTTTTTGAAAAACCCATTGGTTGACTGCCAGGACCACCGGAATGGCCAGATAAGCCAGCCCGGCTATCAGTTCCCATTTTAATAGGGCAAATAATAAGGCAAAACCACCGATGGAAGCATTCAATAATGCCCCCCGTAATTCCTTGAGGGTATATACCTTTTCATATTCATTTAAGGCGGGTGACAGCAAAACATGCATGGCCCTTCGATGCATGGCATATACAACCAGCCATAAGCAGATATATCCAATACTGAATAAAATGATCAATTGGGGAAAATCATGGGCGGAAAGAACCGTTAAACCATGCTCTGTTGCTTTGGGAAAAAGATCCAGACCTGTCCAGGCAGTAAGCAAGATCGAAAACAGGAATTTTAAAGGATACAGATAAAACAAAATGATGGCGAGGTAGACCAGATTGAGGATAATGGTCGGCCTGTCATTCAGTCCATAATGGCGAAAGAAAACATTTTGCTGGTACCAAAAGAGAAATAGAATAGACACCGTCGCAAAAAAGGGGAGGGCACCGCTAATGATAAGTTTAAGCTCCTCGAAGGTTTGGGGAACTTCAAGCGAAGCTACCAATAGGGAAACAGAAAAAGCGAATACCGCATCACTTAAGGCTTCTACGCGTTTGATCTCCATGCCACGCTCATGAAAGGCGCCTGTGGGTTTTGTAAATAATTTTTGTCGGATCATATGATTGAAGTTGGGTAATCAACGAATGAGCAGGGCTGTGCCCTTGCCACTATATCGTTGGTTATCCACTCCAATTCCTTCCGCTACCCAGACCACTACCTGAGAGGATTGGTCTTTGCCGGATATCCTTCCATCCCAACCTCTGGGATCACTGGCCAGATCGAATACCAGTTGGCCCCAGCGATTGTAGATCCGGAAGAAACGAATCTCTTTGATACCGGCTGCGGTTGGTCGAAGGTAATCATTCAAACCGTCATTGTTGGGGGTAAAGGCGGTGGGAACATAGAATTTTACTTCTTTAAATGTCTTGACATATTGGGTGTCTACCGTTAAACAACCCGCTTGCGAGAGAATATCAATTGTATAAGTGATATCGCCTTCACCGCGGAAAGTTGGGTTCCTCAAAGCAGGATCCTGAAGGAATACCGGAGGTTGCCACAGGTAGGAGCTGCCGCCGAGGTCACGGGCCGTTAGTACCTGTGGCAGTTCTTCCACGGCGAACTGGTCGGGATAACGGATACCCGGCACCGGGATCTCTACAACAACCGGAATGGTTCGGGTGAAAGCTTCACAACCATCGCTATTGATGATCCGGGCCCGGTAATTTCCTGTTTGCATGGCCCTGTACCGGGTAGTAACTCCACCGGGTATCGGGGATTCGCCATTATACCATAGAATACTTGTATTGGGATTGACCACCAACACAGCACTATCCAACGAACCTTCACAATATTGCTCTTTGCCCAGAATACGGAGGGTTGTATCCGTTATGGAGGCAGTCACGATGACGGTGTCATAATCAATACAGCCACCTCCCTGACTGGATGCCCGCAGCGAATAGGCGGTTGTTCCCAATGGGCCCGCACGCGGATTGGAGATCAGTGGGTTTGAAAGACCGGTGACCGGCGTCCATTGGTAAACAATTCCGGGTACAGGAATGGCTCCGATCTGTTCGGGGATTCCGTTACAGGAAATCAGGTCGGGCCCGGCCCTTGCCTGTACATTCAGTGTGTCTACCATACGGGCATAAAAAGTATCCGGGCATCCATATCCGTTATAGGGCAACACTTCAAGGGCCAATATTGTCCCAACCGGAGGCGGTGGTCTTAAGGTGATGGTTTGTCCAGCCCCCAGTTGCTGCGAGAAATTGCTGTTGAACCATGTATAATCCTGATAACCATACGGGCCGGTCACTCGGGTGAGGGTATCTCCAGGGCAATAGGCGGCACCCACAAACTCACTGCTGCATTCTGAGTTCACATCGATATAAGCATATCCGAAATGGCGACGAAAGGTGCAATCAGCCGTTTTAAAGAACAGCCGAATCGTTTTACCCGCCTGGTTGTTGAGGTTGATGGAAACGGCACTCCAGTCTTTACACCATACATCCACAGAATCTACCCGGATGGGGGAGATAAAGAAACCCGGCAGGAGGGAGCCGTTGGGAAAAAAGGTAAACGAGGAACAGTCGATCAATTCATTGTCTGTCACATTCATGATCTCGAGTTCGAGACGGGGCTGTTGGTATTCCAGATGAAAGGGGTCCTGAAAAACCACCGCATAGTGATAAACCAACGAATAGGTATTTCGGTTGGCCGGAATGGTGAACTCATACGAAATGCCTTCTGCCTCCGTGCCTCCCATATCATTCCCCAACCGGATGGAATAACCGCTTCCGTTGGGGCACATAATGGGAAAGCCTCCATATTGATCATTGCCTGGATTGGTGGTGGATGAATACATGGTATGCCGGTTGGACACCGGGCCTCCGGACTCGGTCAAACTTATCTCATTCTCATTGGCAATAGCGGCTACATGACCGGTATAGCATTTCCAGTTTGTAAAATCACCTGATTCAAAATCAATATTAGGAGGGCAATCCTGACCACGCAAGGGGGTAAACGAAATTATCCACACCATTGTTAACAACAGGTAGGACCAGGGAACTGTAATTATTCCCGGCGAGCATTTTCTCGTCAGATCAGCCAAGTGGGGTGGTTTATTATACGTAATTTACTGAAATTGATAAAACGAACCCTCGCTTGTCAGGGTTGCCTGTTGTTCTTTTTTTGAATCATGCCCAGAAGTGACGTTAATCATAACCCGGTCCGATGAAATGTTCAACCTTGCGGACTGATTACAGGTTATTTATGAACCTTTTACAGCTTCATACACCCACTGCCAACTGTTCCCCTCCTTTCTCCAATCCTGGAACAAATAGTTTAAATTACTAACAGAAAACCCCTTAGCCATATGCCTGAAAATAATAACAAGTACAAAGTCAAAGCGAATGATTTCGTTTTTCTCTTTGAAAAGAGCGAGGTTGATCAACTCGATCTGGTACGTAAATCCGAGTTTGAATACCATCTGATCCGTGGCCATCGTTCCGCTACGGTGGTATTTCATGAAGCTGATCCCCGTTCCAAGAAAATGAAATTGGAAGTGGATGGCGAATCTTTTGAGATCGAGATAGGAGATCCGCTGGATCAAATGCTCGAAAAACTGGGGTTCAACCAGGTATCCAGTAAACATTTAAAAGAGATCAAGGCTCCCATGCCTGGGTTGGTGCTGGCTATTGCTGTTACCGAAGGACAGGAGGTGAATGAAGGCGATAAGATCCTCATCCTGGAAGCCATGAAAATGGAGAACAGCCTGATGATCCACGCTTCTGCCAAGATTAAAAAAATATTGGTTAAGCCCGGACAGGCCGTGGAAAAGAACCAGGTATTGGTTGAACTCGAATAATCAAACTATTACTCAAAACGAACATTGTAAAATAGACCATATGCAAAAGATTTTGGTTGCTAACAGAGGAGAGATCGCCTTAAGGATCATGCGCACAATCCGTCGGATGGGGATCAAATCCGTAGCGGTATATTCAGAGGCTGACCGCCATTCGCCACATGTACTCTTTGCGGATGAGGCCGTTTGTCTGGGGCCAGCGCCCTCTAATCAATCCTATCTGAATGGAGATAAGATCATTGCCTTTTGTAAGGAACTGGGCGTAGATGGTATCCACCCGGGTTATGGGTTCCTGAGTGAGAATGCCGAGTTTGCCCAAAAGGTGGAAGATGCCGGTATTTCATTTATTGGGCCAGGCCCTGATGCCATGCGTATCATGGGATCAAAACTGGCAGCCAAGGAATGTGTGAAAAAATATGATATTCCCATGGTACCCGGTATCGACCAGGCTATCACCGATATCAAACTGGCCAAAGAAATTGGCGCTAAGATCGGTTATCCGATCCTGATCAAAGCCTCCGCCGGCGGTGGGGGTAAAGGGATGCGGATCGTAGAAAAAGAATCGGATCTGCAGGAACAAATGGAAAGGGCGATCAGTGAAGCCACTTCCTCCTTTGGAGATGGTTCGGTTTTTATTGAAAAATATGTTACCTCACCACGCCATATCGAGATACAGGTATTGGCAGATAAGTTTGGGAATGTGATCCACTTGTTTGAAAGGGAATGCAGTATTCAACGCCGCCACCAGAAGGTGGTGGAAGAATCCCCTTCATCGATCCTTACACCCGAGATCCGGCAGCGGATGGGGGAAGCAGCGGTCATGGTGGCACGCTCCTGTAATTACACCTCCACAGGTACTGTTGAATTCCTGATGGATGATAAACTGAACTTTTATTTTCTGGAAATGAATACCCGGCTCCAGGTAGAACACCCGGTTACAGAAATGATCACCGGAATTGACCTTGTGGAGGAGCAGATCCGGATCGCCCGGGGAGAAAAATTGCGGATGACCCAGGATGACCTTGTCATCAATGGCCATGCGATCGAATTGCGGGTATATGCTGAAGACCCATTGAATAATTTCCTTCCTTCAATAGGCACCCTCACCAAATATGAGAAACCCACAGGTGATGGCGTTCGGGTTGACGATGGGTATGAAGAAGGAATGGCCATCCCGATCTATTATGATCCCATGATCGCTAAACTGGCTACGCATGGGAAGGACAGGACAGAAGCCATCCAGAAAATGAAACAGGCCATTAAGGATTACAAGATCGAAGGCCTGTCCACAACCATGCCCTTTGGAACATTTGTATTTGAACACCAGGCGTTTATTTCCGGTATGTTCGATACGCATTTTGTAAAAGACTATTACACCCCGGAAAAGATAAAAGACAAACAAAAAGAGAATGCCGGGATCGCCGCTCTGGCGGCCCTGCGTTACTGGTTTGAAGGTCAAAAAATACTCAATCCGGTAGAGAATAAATCCACAAGTTGGAAACGCCGGTTGGCACATTGATCAGTAATTTCTAATCAATCTTCATTCTGTTAAAAAACCTTAATGATGAAATCAAAAGTTGAAATACTCCGCGATAAATTAGAAGAAGGTAAAATGGGTGGTGGCCTTAAACGGATCGACGCCCAGCATAAAAAAGGAAAACTGACCGCCCGCGAGCGGGTTGAACTCCTGATGGACCCAGGCTCTTTTGAAGAAGTAGGAGCCCTCGTAACGCACCGGACCAAGGACTTTGGAATGGAAGAACAGAAATACTATGGGGACGGTGTCATCACCGGCTATGGAACCGTGAATGGAAAATTAGTGTATGTATTTGCTCAGGATTTTACGGTCTTTGGTGGGGCATTGTCAGAAACCCATGCGGAAAAGATCTGTCGCATCATGGACCTGGCGATGAAAACCGGCGCTCCCATGGTTGGATTGAATGACTCGGGTGGTGCCCGTATCCAGGAAGGTGTTCGTTCGCTGGGTGGCTATGCTGATATTTTTTATCGTAATGTACAATCCTCAGGTGTTATTCCCCAGATCTCTGCCATCATGGGGCCCTGCGCCGGTGGTGCTGTTTATTCTCCGGCTATGACCGATTTCACCATCATGGTGGAAGGAACCAGCTATATGTTTGTAACCGGACCCAATGTGGTTAAAACAGTGACAAATGAAGAAGTAACATCCGAAGAATTGGGTGGTGCTTCCACACACTCTACCAAATCGGGTGTAACCCATCTGACTGCTGTAAATGATGTGGATTGCATCAACCAGGTGAAAAGGATGCTGAGTTATATGCCGCAAAACTGTGAGGATGTAGTGCCCAAACTTCCTTACATCATGCAGGATGAAACCCGCGAAGTGCTGGAATCCATCGTTCCTGAAAGCGCAAATCAGCCGTATGATATCCGTTCAGTCATCGAAGGGATCTGCGATGAGGAAACATTCTTTGAAGTACATAAAGATTATGCAGATAATATCGTCGTTGGCTTTGCCCGTCTGGCCGGACGTAGTGTAGGGATCGTGGCCAACCAACCCATGTCCCTTGCCGGGGTATTGGACATTGAAAGCTCCAAGAAAGGGGCGAGGTTCACCCGGTTCTGTGACTGTTTTAATATCCCTCTTCTGGTATTGGTGGATGTTCCCGGCTTTCTGCCTGGTACCGATCAGGAATGGAATGGTATCATTACCAACGGGGCGAAATTATTGTATGCCCTCAGCGAAGCCACAGTTCCCCGCGTTACGGTCATTACCCGCAAAGCGTATGGAGGGGCCTATGATGTGATGAATTCCAAACACATTGGCGCCGATATGAACTTTGCCTGGCCCTCCGCAGAGATCGCGGTAATGGGTGCCAAAGGAGCCAGTGAAATCATCTTTAAAGCGGAGATCGCGGCTGCCGAAGACCCTGCTAAAAAGTTATTGGAGAAAGAAGCCGAATATGCCAATCTCTTTGCCAATCCTTATACTGCAGCAGAAAGGGGATTCATTGATGAAGTGATCGAACCCCGCGAAACCCGGAAAAAATTGATCAAGGCCTTCGCCATGCTCGAAAATAAAGTAGCCAAACGGCCAAGGAAGAAACACGGAAATATACCGTTGTAAAAAATAAGGAATCAGATAGAGAAAATAAGGAATAAGGAAGGTAAAAATCCAATGAACACCATACTTCCTTATTCCTTATTTTTCTTTTTTATTTTCGTTTCCCCGCCTTCTCCCTGACAATCTCCCCCATTTTCAATAATTTTTATCATGCCTCCAAATAATCCCGGTCATCCGCAAGGGAAGGGCCATTCCTTACTTTAGTGTCTGAATTTAAACACTAATTGGCTAAACCTTAATTTGTTACTACCATGAAGCGGGAATGCTGGATACATGTAAAAAAAGTTGACAATCGGTTGGTTGTCTTTCTTAACGGCGAAGTTGTTTGGGATTCGGGAATCGTACATGACGACCCTGATCTGAATAAACACATTGATATCACGAAGTTCCTGGAAGAACATCCAAATTATACCAGTGAACTGATCTTTGAGGGCTTTAATGATACCTATGACTCCAAAGGGGATGATGACCTGAACCCCTGGCATTTCAGTTATCGTGTTTTTGAACGTGTCACTGATGATACCGGTAAGGTGATCAGTGAAAATGACCTGGTGAATCCTTATGATGAAAAACACCTGTCCAATCCCAATATGCGGGCGATCAACAATAGCTACAAGATCGTGAAGCGCAATGATGGATTCAAAGTGATCGGCAATTCGCTTTCCCAGCAATTTTTTAAATAAACTGGATACCCTGGGACAGGCTGATTCCACCAAGGTATTCAGCCTGGCCTAATTCCGGGTGATCTTAAATTCCACCCTTCTGTTCAGCTGCCGGCCATCATCGGTTTCATTGGTGGCCACCGGTTGCGATTCCCCATAACCATGGGAAGTGATTCGTTTTGAATCGATCCCCTTGGACAGAATGTACTCCATAACTGATCGGGCACGGTTATCACTGAGTTTGAAATTGTATTCATCCGATCCCTTGCTGTCGGTATGAGCACTCATTTCGATCTCAATAGCAGGATTGTCCTTTAACAACTGCACCACCCGGTCAAGCTCAAGGAAGGATTCGGGTCGGAGATCCCACTTATCAAAATCAAAGAAGACATTGTTTAATCGTACGACCTGTCCCACTTCAATGGGTACCAGGTAAAGGTCTTTATGTATCTCACGGTATCCGGCCTTTACCAATGAGTCCAGGTTCAGGTTCTCTGACTGGGCAAAGAAATGATCGGCGGTTGCGCGGATCAGATAGTTCTTATCATATGGCAATACGATCTGAAAGGCGCCATCATCAGGATTGGACAATCCATTTCCAGCCTCGGTTCCATCAGGGAGTATTTCATACAAAAGCGAGGCACTGACCGGTTCGCCTGTTTTCTTATTATATACATTGCCACTGACAAGCAGGACGGGTTTGGGTCTTTCAATCTCCAATAATTTGACACGTACAATATCACTTTCTCCATAACTGGCATCACTGCTGGTGAGGTATGCATATTCTCCGCCCGCATCCAGGGTAAAAAAGGCATCCCATCCGGGTGTATTGATAGGAGCGCCAAGGTTTACAGGGTCACTCCATTTTTGCCAACTCTTATCCAATCGACGGGTCATCCAGATATCATTATCTCCCAATCCGCCAGGACGGTCGCTGCTAAAGTACAAGGTCTCCCCATCCGCTGCGAGATAGGGGGTCAGTTCATTGTATTGATCCGTACTGAGGTGTTTTCCCAGTGTCTTGGGTTCGGACCAGGTACCATCCGGGAGCAGCTTGGAAAAATACAGGTCATTGTTATACCGGTTTTTACCGGCAGCCATGTACATCAACAGGGTCTTCCCATCATTGGAGAGGGTAGCACCCGATTGGGCACCCTTATCATACTTTTCATAATTTTTGATAAATAGCATATTCGGTTTGCTCCATTTGCCATTCCTCATGCGTTGGCTAAAACTAAGGCCGTTGCCAAAGTAGTCACCTTCTACAAAAGCTCCGCGGAGCAATACTTTATTCTTATCCGGAGATATCCAGTACACGGCATTGTAATAGGCTGTATTAAAGGGATAACCCAAATGACGGGCCTCTCCCCAACGTCCGGTACTGTCCCGTTCAGCAAACCAGATGTCCTGTGAATTTCGTATCGTGCGGTAATGCGTATTCAGCGGGTCATTTTCACAAATAAAAAATAACAGATCGCCATCTGCAGAAATAGTGGGACGCAATTCGGGCTGTCCGGTATTGATATCCGGCCCCAGGTTCTCAACTTTTAGAATGGTATTGGTGGTAATGACATTGGTCTTCTGTTCTACCAATTTTCCGGCTGTATCAACCACTGGTTGTGCCCAAAGAATGGCATGGCATAACAGTAGCGAAAAAAAGAGGATGGCTTTTTTCACGACATTGGATTTGTCCGAAAATTAATAGGAAATACTTAAATGTAAAAGCCCCCGGAGAGGAAGACTGGGGGCTTTTTTATTGTTGATTCCTGATTATTAATTATTGGTTGCTTTTTGATTTTAAACAAGAAATCATAAGTGCCTAATAATCAACAATTAGCAATTATTCATCGACCTCCATTCGAATTAATACACATAGACTATATATCCCCAGGGTTCAATGCCAAAGGGTTTTCCGGAAAGGGTCTCAGGGTTGCCCATGAACAGATTCAGCGGATTGCTGTACAAGGAATAATCAGCCACTTTCACCGTCTGGGCTTTGTTGGTCAGGTTCAGAATGACCAGAATCTTTTTACCTCCACCTTCCCGAACATAAGCATACAGCGCTTTATCATCTCCCACTGATGTACGTCTGAAGGAGGAATTGGCAGCCAGGGCAGGATTATTCTTACGAAGTTCCAATAAGGTCTTATAAAACGTAGCCCTTTCCAGTTTACCAAACGAAATGGTGTCTTTATAGAAAAAGCTGATCGAATCGGTCACAGGTTCTTCCTGGCCGCTATAGATCAGCGGAACGCTTCCTTTCATGGTTTGGGTAAGCACAGCAAAGGGAGCATGTACGGCACCGGGCATGGTAGCATGATCGGCTTTGTTCCAACTATTCTCATCATGGTTGCTGGTAAAGAACATGCGAATGGCGTTGGACGGGAAAGTCGTATCGGTTTGATTCACCAGGCTATCAATAGAAAGGGCAGTTCTTTGTCCATTTGCCACCTGTTTCATGGTAGCAAAATAAGCCCAGGGATAGGTGGCGTCAAACCCGTCTGTATGTAACGATGGTTTATCAGCTTCGGCCAGCATAAAGATCCCTGGTTGCGTAGCGCGTAATTCTGTGATACATCTTTTCCAGAATTCATCCGGTACTTCACCTGCCACATCACAACGGAACCCGTCAATATGGGTTTCCGTTAGCCAGTACTTCATACAATTGATCATGGAATCGGCCATGGTGGGGTTGTTATAATCCAGTTTCCGCGTATCGGTCCAGTCAAAGGGTGATATGGCTTTGCCGGTTGCGCTATCGCGTACATAAAAATCAGGGTGACTGGTAAGCCAGGGATGATCAGCACCGGTATGATTCGGTACCCAGTCAATGATGACCTTGAGCCCTAAGTCATGGGCTTTATTGACCAGGTTCTTCCAATCTTGCAGGGTACCGTATCCAGGATTGATCCCCGTATAATCCGCGACTGCATAATAGCTGCCCATTACGCCTTTGCGATCCACTTTGCTGATGGGATGAATGGGCATGAACCATAAGGTTTGTACCCCCATATCTTTTAACCTTTCCAGATGAGTGGAAAAGGCATTAAAGGTTCCTTCCGGAGTGTACTGACGAATATTGACCTCATAAATATTTCCTTGCATGATCCAGGCCGGATGACCATCAATCCGGGTAGAGTCCAGGATATAACCAGTGGCCTCCTTTTTAGGCTCCGCTGTATTGCAAGAGCTAAAAACAAATAAAGCAAGGAAAACAGGCAAGGAAAATCGTAAGAAGTTTCGCATAGCAGAAAATTTATGCAAACTTATAACCAAAACTCCAACAACCAACATCCGGCAACCAACATCCATACCTAACAACCCATTCCCTTATTCCCAAAATCCTTTACTTTTGAACATGATCACTTCTATACACGATTTTCAACGTGTTTTCTTCATCGGCGTGGCAGGAACAGGCATGAGTGCAGTGGCTCAATACCTGGCAGGTATTGGAAAGGAAGTCCGCGGTTCTGACCGGTATTTTACACCGGGTACTCCCAACGAAACAAGAGATAAACTAGAGGCAGAAGGCATCCGCTGTTTTTTACAGGATGGGTCCGGTCTGGATGAGACAATCCAATTAGTGGTTGTATCCACCGCCATTGAGGATACGGTTGGAGAAGTAAAAAAGGCCCGGGAACTCAAGATCCCGATTATCCGACGGAGTGAATTACTGGCGATCATCGCGGCCAGCAAAAGGACCATCGCTATTGGGGGTACTTCTGGAAAGAGCACAACCAGTGCCATGGTATTTGATCTTTTGGAAAAAGGAGGGTACGCGCCAAGCATCATCAGTGGTGCCGGATTGGTAAGCATCATTAAGGAGGGAAAGATCGGGAATGCCAAAGTTGGGGAAGGGGAGTGGTTGGTGATCGAAGCAGATGAAAGCGATGGTTCCATTGTACAATACAAACCCGAAATCGGATTGCTATTGAATGTGGACAAAGACCATAAAGACATAAATGTCCTGATGGATATTTTCACCGTATTTAAAAACAATAGTCAGTTCTTTATTGTCAATCAGAGCCATTACCTGGCCAAACAACTCTCTCGCGATAAGCAGGTCGATTTTTCAACGAATGGTGAAGAGGCAGGGACAATGGCTGGGGAATATAAACAGACTGGTCAGAATATTCAGTTCATTGTGGATGATGTGCCTTTCTCAATGCAGGTCATTGGAAAGCATAATATGGAGAATGCCGTGGCCAGTATTGCCGTTTGCAAAATGGTAGGAATGGACACATCCGATTGTGTGGAACCCTTATCAAAATATGAGGGGATCTATCGCCGTCACCAGATCATTGGTGAAAAGAACGGGGTCATCCTCATTGACGACTATGCGCATAACCCGGTAAAATGCGCCCGTTCCATCGAGGCCTGCCAACCATTGGCTCCCAAGGTCATTGCCTGGTTTCAGCCACATGGTTATGGCCCTACAAAATTCCTGCAGGAAGATTTTGAACGCGAGATCGCCGATGTTCTCCGTGATAATGATGAGATCTGGATGAGTGAGATATTTTATGCCGGCGGGACCGCTGTAAAGGATATCTCTGCCAATGATTTGATCCAGGGCATCACCCGGTCAGGAAAGAAAGCCTATTTTGTAGAAGACCGGAAGGATCTGGTTGATTCCCTGCGCCCGCATTTACAACCCGGAACCGTATTGCTGCTGATGGGCGCCCGAGATCCATCACTTGAAACTTTTGCGAAAACAGTTTGGGAACAATTATAAAATGAGCCTTCTTTTTACCCATATTCACCAGTTAGTCAATGTTCGAAAAGGCATTGAACCCCTTCGCGGAAAAGAAATGGCAGAACTCCCGGTGTTGGAGGATGCTTACCTATTGGTTGAAGATGGGCTGATCGCGGGGTATGGGAAAATGGCGGAAATGCCTGCTTCCTTGCAAAATCACCCTCAGGTGGTGGATGCTACCGGACGGTTGGTAATGCCTGCCTGGTGTGACAGTCATACGCATCTGGTATTTCCCGGAAGCCGGGAACAAGAATTTGTAGATAAAATAAAGGGGTTGAGTTATGCGGAGATTGCAGCCCGGGGAGGGGGGATATTGAATTCTGCCCGGCAAATGGAACTTATCAGCGAAGACCAGCTTTTTATGGAAAGCTGGAAAAGGTTGAATGAGGTGGCTTCCCTGGGTACCGGGGCCATTGAAATAAAAAGCGGGTATGGGTTAACGGTAGCCAACGAATTGAAGATCCTGAGAATCATACAAAAATTAAAAGAGAAGTCGGGCCTGCTGATACGTTCTACTTTTTTGGGCGCTCATGCGTTTCCGGCCCACTACAAAGAAGACCGGGATGGATATATCCGGGAAATCATTGAGGAAATGATCCCTTTGGTTGCGGGCGAGAAACTGGCTGATTATATCGATGTCTTTTGTGAGACCGGTTTCTTTACACCTGAAGAAACAGAAAGGATCGCTCTTGCCGGTATTGCGGCCGGACTCAAACCCCGGCTCCATGTGAATCAGCTCAACAGTATTGGTGGTATTGAAGCGGGAATCCGTGTTGGGGCATTGTCATTGGATCATCTGGAGACAGTGACCGATATAGACGTAGCCCTTTTGGCCGGTCAGCCCGAAGCTCGTTCGGGCAAAAGTTTTACCGGGATAAGTACTTTACTCCCGACAGCCGCCTTCTTTCTCCGCATGCCTTTTCAGCCCGCCAGAAAGATCATCGATGCTGGGGCTGCCGTAGCCATTGCCAGTGATTTTAATCCGGGTTCCTCCCCAAGTGGGAACATGAACCTGGTACTGGCCATGTCCTGTATCGGAATGCGGATGTTACCCGAGGAAGCGATCAATGCCTCCACGACGAATGCGGCGGTGGCCATGGAGGTGCAATCAGAAGCAGGTTCCATCGCGCCCGGAAAAAAAGCCAATCTGATCCTCACCAAACCGGTCAGCCACTATCATGAACTTCCTTATTTCTTCGGAACCAATCTTGTCGACGAGGTTTTTCTGAATGGACAACTTCACCAAGCCGAACTACTAAGGGCTAACAGCTAATAGCTTAAAGCATTTTTGGGTTCAATTGTTATTGAAATAATAATAGGATAACGGGGTATTATTCATTAAATTTGATCCGTTATGGACAGGTCCTATCCGACCAATTTGAAATCTTCCAAAATGAGAATGAATGACCCTGTTAAAAGCCATCCAATTCCCACTTACTGACCCTGTTCCGATCCTTGCCATTGTACTTTTTATCATTTTACTCGCACCTATCGTGCTGAGGAAATTGCGTATTCCCAGTATCATTGGTTTGATCATTGCAGGTATGGCCATTGGCGACCATGGGTTTAATATTGTAGCCAAAGGAAGCATCGATCTCTTTGGGAAGGCAGGGTTGTTGTATATCATGTTCCTTGCCGGTCTTGAATTGGATATGGCGGAGTTTAAAAAGAACAAATACAAAAGTTTGATTTTTGGTGTATTTACGTTTGCCATCCCGCTTGGACTTGGTTTTTTACTATGTTATCATTGGCTTGAGTTTAATTTCATGGCCTCTTTGCTGGTTTCCAGCATGTTTGCCACGCATACACTGGTTGCTTATCCACTCGCCAGCCGCATGGGTATTACTAAAAATGAAGCGGTGACGATCACTGTAGGTGGAACAATTATCACCGATACAGCAGTGCTACTTATACTCGCAGTTATTTCAGGATCCGCCCAGGGGGAGTTAAATGATATTTTCTGGTATAAATTAGGAGGGTCTTTCCTGATCTTTTCTATCGCTGTCCTTTTTGGGTTTCCCATGGTGGGGAGGTGGTTCTTTAAGAAAATAAAAGATGACCAGACCACCCATTTTGTATTTGTACTAGCCATGGTATTCCTTGCAGCCTATATGGCTGAATTGGCAGGTGTGGAGGCCATCATTGGTGCGTTCCTGGCCGGATTGGCACTCAATCAATTGATCCCACATACCAGTCCGTTGATGAACCGGATCGAGTTTGCCGGAAATGCCATCTTCATTCCCTTTTTTCTGATCACGGTGGGTATGATCGTTGACTTGCGTGTCTTACTCAAGGGGCCCGATGCCCTTTTCATTGCCGGGGCACTTACCTCCATGGCCATCATCAGCAAATGGCTGGCTGCTTTTCTAACGCAGAAATTATTTGGCTATTCAGCCACCCAACGCAATGTTATTTTCGGTTTAAGCACCTCACATGCAGCGGCTACCATTGCGGTGATCCTGATTGGTTATAATGTGGGATTGGTTGATGAAAATGTGTTGAATGGCACGATCGTGTTAATTCTGGTGACATGCATGGTGGGTTCCTTTGTAACGGCTAATGCGGGAAAACGACTGGCTATCCTTGAAGCTGACAGGATACCAGAAGTTATTAATGAGCAGGAACGATTCCTGATTCCCGTACTCGATTCAGATCAGGTAGATGCACTCCTTGATTTTGCCGTAATGGTCAAAGGAGAAGTAAATCACCATCCCATTGAACTACTTTCTGTGGTGCAGGATGATGATGAGGTAAAAGGAAAAGTATTGCTCAACCAAAAAAAACTGGAAGGAGCCGTTAAACATGGCGCGGAAACCGGGACATCCGTAGAACTGATCACCCGTGTTGATCTCAATGCCAGTAACGGTGTAGCCAGGGCTGTAAAGGAAAGATTAATATCAGATCTGGTTTTACAATGGGATGAAAAAAATGGAAGCACTACCGGCTTTCTGGTTAATTCTCTTTTTGGAACAACCACCCAAAATATTCTTGATACTGTTTGGGAAACGGTTTACCTGTGCAGGTTTCGTCATCCGGTTAATACCAGTCGAAAGATCGTGGTCGTACTGGCCAGAAATGCTGAATATGAGATCGGGTTTCGCCATTGGGTGAAAAGAGTCATCACCCTTAGCCGACAGGCTGGTGCCCCGATTCAGGTTTGTGGATTGCCAGCTACAAATAGTGCATTTCAAAACGAAGCCAAAAAACTCAGGCAAAGCGTAGAGATCAGTTTCAAGCCCTTTGAAGATGTGGAGGATTTTCTTATTCTTTCCAGGGAGATCTCATCCGACGACCTGATTATTGTGGTGAGTGCCCGAAAGGGTACCCTGTCCTATACCACCTATCTGGATTCACTTCCGGGCAAGTTGTTCAAGCATTTTGAAGGGAATAATTTTATCCTCCTTTACCCCGAACAAACCCAGGCAGAATTCCTGGAAAGTGGTGTGAAGTCGGGCGACCTCACACTTTCTCCAATTCAGGAGCAAATTGACAATTTCTCCAAACTAAAACGATTCCTGCGCCGCTTTTTCTCCGGCAAAGAATAATCTTTGTTTTGATCTCATCTCTTAGCCTTCTGATTGGCGGGTCAGTTTTTTGGCCCAGGCCCAATGCGTAGCAAACAATAGAGAGCTGATTATGACCAATACAACACCGATCAACAGGTTCTTGTTATTGGTATGTTTATTGGAAAGGTATTTGTCTTCTTTGGCAGAGTCAAACATGGCCCTCATTTCCTTTTCCGTAGGAAAAAAACGGGCTCTGAATAGGCTGTCATCACGCTGTAATTTGGCAGCGATATCCATTTTATAATTTTCAAACGATGCCAGACTTGGAGAACCCGCTGGTGTCCAACCACTCCGCATCAGGTCCTGCCGGTCAATCAGGGAATTTACGAGAGTCAGACTGGAAAACAGAAAAGTAATGATGGCTACCAGGCATACCGCATAGCAATAGATCAGCGCGGTGATCCGATTTGATCTTTCCATATAATTGCTTTTTGAAGGATCAAGTTATGTTTCACTAAAACGGGAAACCATGATCCCGGTCAGCGCCTGGAGAATAAAATATCCATTTTTCCCCTTCAGGTCATAACTTAGTAATACAACCAAGGATGGCTTATGAAGCACTTCAAGCGTTATACCAAACAGGATATATTGTCCCTGACCCGGATTCGGCGGTTTGAAACAAAAATCGGCGAGCGGGTGTTGCTGCTTTCGCAGCCTGAAGACCTGATCACCTCCCTAAAAGTTTCAGACGCCAAGTATGTCCTTTTTGGAATTCCTGAAGACCTTGGAGTAAGAGGAAACGAAGGGATGGGAGGGGCGGATACTGCCTGGGTTCCTTTTTTGCAATCCTTTCTCAATGCCCAAAGCAATGATTTTTTTGACGGGAAACAGGTATTACTGGCCGGGCATTTTGATTTCGGAGATATTCAATACCTGATTGATACCACGGCCCGGGGTGAGACGGAAAAATTGGAAGCTTACCGGCATGCGGTCATTACGATTGATGAAGAGGTAGAACAATTTGTCAAACTTGTCACTGAACATGGTAAGATTCCTATTGCCATAGGAGGAGGGCATAATAATGCCTACCCACTCATCAAAGGAGCAGCAAAGGGCTGGCACAAAGCAGGAAAATTGCAATTGGCCCAATTAAATTGTATTAACCTGGATGCCCATGCCGATTACCGCCCGGAGGAAGGAAGACACAGTGGAAATGCTTTTCGCTACGCAGAGGTGGATGGCTTTTTACAGAAATACTGTGTGGTGGGGCTTCATGAAAATTATATCCCCCAGAACGTGTGGATGGATATTGTCAACAATCCTTTTATTGATATCATTACCTACGAGGATATTTTTGTCCACGAGAAAAGAAGTTTTCTTCAATCCGTGGCGCATGCCACAGGGTTTACCGAGGACTCCATGACCGGGATTGAACTGGACCTGGATAGCATCGAAGGGACACTTAGCAGTGCCATGACACCCGTGGGTATCCAGCCTAACCATGCCCGGCAATATTTAAGTTTTGCGGCAGTAGATACAAGACCCGCTTATTTGCATATCTGTGAAGGCGCTGGTCGATTGTTGGATGGGAGAACGGATGCCGGTACCGGAAAGTTGATCAGTTATCTGGTGATCGACTTTCTAAAAGCCCATCAGCAGCATGAAACAGGCCGGATGTAGTATTTAGCTTCCCGCTTGTTCCTCCAATTTCATGATGGCTTCAAATAAGATCTCATATTGCCGGTTCAACTCCTTCGTTTCGGTTTCCGCTTTCTTATAGGCGGACTCGGTCTCCAGAAATTTCTGTTTATCTGAATAAATGGAGGGGTCGGTCAATTTTGCTTCCAGTTCTATTTTTCTTTGTTGTAAGATGGCCAGCTTTTCTTCCACCTGCTGAAAAGCCTTTTGCTGTTTCTGTAATTCTTTTTTCAATTCCTTATTGATCGGAGAGGAAGGGGCTGTGGGTTTTGGTGCAGCGGGTTTGGGGGCCGCTTGCTCTGGTTTTGGCGGTACCGGCTTTTCGGACTTCTCCGGCTTGGCCTGGCTATTTCCTTTTTTGGCCATCCTTTCCTTCCAGGCTACATATTCTTCATATCCACCTTTGAATTCCTTGATCTGGCGGTCATCGATCTCCCAGATCTTATTAGCCGTTTTAGAAACAAAATAACGGTCATGGCTCACCAGGATCATACTTCCTTCATATTTATTGAGGGCTTCGATCAGCAGATCGCAACTGTGCATGTCCAGGTGGTTGGTCGGTTCATCCAGCATCAGGAAATTGGCCTTGCTTACAATGACCTTGGCTAAGGCTACCCGCGCTTTTTCACCTCCACTCAGGATGCGGATCTTTTTTTCTACATCATCTCCGGTAAAGAGAAAACAACCCAGCAAGCTTCGCAATTCCAGGTCGGTCATCTGGCTGCCGCAAAGTTTCATCTCGTCGATCACTGTATTATTCAGGTCAAGTGCCTCCAATTGGTGCTGGGCATAAAAACTTTCCTCCACATTATGCCCCCATTTGCGTTCCCCCTGGGAGAACTGCTCCGAACCTGCGATGATCCGCAACAGCGTCGATTTTCCTTTTCCATTCGCACCAATCAGCGCGATCTTATCGCCTCGTTCAATCTCAGCAGACGCATTTTCAATGATCACATTATCACCAAAGGCCTTGGTGACATGGTGCAGTTCGGCCAACACTTTCCCGGGCGTTTTATCCACCCGGAAATTGATCCGCATATTGGGCCTTTCCAATTCCGCATCCTCAATTCTCTCCAGCCGGTCAAGTTTTTTAATGATGCTTTGTGCCATAGCCGCTTTACTCGCCTTGGCTCGGAAACGTTCCACCAATCGTTCCTGCTGGCGGATGAAATCCTGCTGGTTTTCAAAGGCCTTTTGCTGCAATTCGATTCGTACAGCTTTCTCTCTTTCATAAAAATCGTAGTTGCCGGCATAAATATGCAACTGCTGTTGATACACTTCGACGATTTTCGTCACCATTCGGTTAAGAAAATACTTATCGTGGCTGACGATCACCACCGAACCCTGATAATGTTGCAGGTATTTCTCCAACCATTCAATAGAAGGAAGATCAAGGTGGTTGGTCGGTTCATCCAGTAACAGGAGGTCGGGTTGTTGAAGGATCATTTTGGCAAGCAGGACACGCATCCGCCAACCCCCGCTAAACTCCTTATATGGCCGGCTCAGGTCGGCGTTGGCAAAACCCAAGCCTTGTAGTACTTCTTCTGTACGGTGGTGGATGGAATAACCACCCAGTGTCTCCATTTCATGCAATTTATCACTGTATTCATGGAGTGTCTTTTCATCACCTGTTCTTTCCAGTTCTTTGCCCAGCTCTTCGATCTCCTTTTCCAGTTGCAGGATTTTTTCAAAAGCTCCCAGGGCCACCTGCAGGATGGAATCCTCGGTATCAAAACTCAGCAGGTCCTGGTGCAGGTATCCAATACTTGTACTCCGGCTTCTTTCCACCAAACCGGAGGATGGGGAGTATTGCCCCACCAATAATTTTAGAATAGTTGACTTCCCGGTACCGTTAAAACCGATCAGGCCAATACGCTCTCCTGGCTGGATATGCCAGGTGGCGTCCTCAATGATGGTCCGGGCCCCAAATTCAAATGTCAGATTCGTTAGTCCTGCGAGCATGGGCGCGAAATTAGTGAATTGTAGGACTTTACCCGACGGATTTAACCCGGAAGCTAACAGCTATTAGCCATAAATGACTGCCCTTTAGCCTTTGCCTTTAAGGTTTTATCTTTGTCCAATAAGTGTGAACTATGAAGAAATTCCTCTTGGCTATCCTCTTGCTCGGCGTAGCCGGGTTTTTAGTCTGGAAATTTGTTTTCAGTGGCAAAAAGAACCATGCCGACTCCGGGCAAAAACCCCAGGCCCTGGTGGTAAGCAAGCATTCCGAAGCCTTTAACAGCTCGGTGCAACAGTTACTGAGCGATTATTATGGTTTGACAGAGGCTTTTGTGAATTGGGATACGGTGGCTGTAAATGCGGCTGCACAGCGTTTGCAAGGTTCCGTGGACAGTCTGCGACTTTCAGAAATGGAAAAGGATTCTGCCCTTTATCCTACCGCCCAGATGCAATGGGAGGGGGTACGATCGGAGGTGGCCGGTCTGGTTACCGAACCTTCGCTGCCAGAGAAAAGAGCCTCCCTTAATATGCTCTCCCAACAAATCTTTGACCTGCTCCGCATCGTTCGGTATGATGCCGCAAAAATTTATTTCCAGGAGTGCCCGATGGCCCTCAATAATTATGAAATGGCTGGTAACTGGTTAAGTCCGGTAGATACGGTGAGAAATCCCTACCTCGGTCTGAAAGACCCAAAATACGGTAAGGATATGCTTACCTGCGGTTCCACTAAAGTAACCCTTGATTATACAGTCGCAGATACAACTAAAAAAGAATAGGGTTGTTATTCGTCCCATGAAACACTACACGGTATTACTGTCCTTCCTCCTGGCAAGCCTGTTCATTCAGGCCCAGCAAAAATTTACACTCAGCGGGTATATCAAGGACAGTCTGACCGGGGAGTCCATCATTGGGGCTACTATTTCCGTCAACGGCCAAAGCCGTGGGGTGTCCAGCAACCAGTATGGATTTTATTCCCTCACCCTCGAAGAGGGAAGTTATATTTTAACGGTCTCCCATGTGTCCTATGCCGCTCTGGTGGTTGACCGGGTTTTGGACCGTGATGTTGAACTCAATTTGCTCCTGCTCCCCAAAACAGTTACCAATAATGAGGTTGTTGTTTATAGCAAAAAACGTGATGGTAACGTGCGTAATGCCCAAATGGGAAGGGTGGATCTATCCATTGAACGAATAAAGAATATCCCGGCTTTTATGGGGGAAGTGGATATCCTCAAGGCCATTCAACTACTTCCCGGAGTACGAAACGCCGGTGAAGGCAATGCCGGTTTTTATGTAAGGGGTGGGGGACCCGATCAAAACCTGATCATGCTGGATGATGCGGTGGTGTACAATACCGGTCACCTGTTTGGATTTTTCTCCATATTTAATTCAGATGCCATCAAGAATACTTCCCTGATCAAAGGGGGGATGCCCGCCCAATATGGAGGACGGCTTTCGTCAGTATTGGATATTACCATGAAGGATGGGAATATGAACAAACTCCAGGTGGATGGTGGTGTTGGACTGATCGCTTCACGCTTTTCCATACAAGGGCCCATTAAGAAGGATAAGGCTTCCTTTATCGTTTCAGCCCGAAGGACCTATATTGATGTGCTCACCAAACCCTTTATTAAAAAATCAAGTGCGTTCTATGGTTCTGGTTACTATTTCTATGATCTGAATGCAAAGATGAATTACAGGTTCTCAGAAAAGGACAGGATCTATCTGAGCGGGTATTTTGGACGGGATGTATTCAATTTCAACAATGCCAAACGCTCCTTTAACTCCAATATCCCCTGGGGAAACAGTACGGCGACACTACGGTGGAACCATGTTTTTAACAAGCGTCTCTTTGCCAATACCACAGCTGTTTACAATGATTATAATTTCAGTTTCAGCGCTGCCCAGAATGATTTTGAAGTAAAACTAAAATCAGGTATCCGGGATGCTAACCTGAAAATGGATTTTGACTATTACCCGGCACCGCAACACAAGTTGAAGTTTGGAGGGATGTACACCTATCATCGGTTCACCCCCAATGTCGTTTCTGGCCGTTCGGACAGTATCATCTTTACCCCCAATAATGAAGGGAACAAATTCGCGAATGAGCTGGCCTTCTATATTCAGGATGATTGGGAGATCGGGAACAGGATCAAATTGAATTATGGACTTCGTTTCAGCCGGTTCATTCAGATAGGACCCTACACGAAGTTTACCCGCGATGCCGATGGGAATAAACTGGACAGCACGGTCTATGGAAAGTTCGAACCTGTACGCTCCTATGGTGGATGGGAACCACGTGTTACGGTACGGTATGAATTGTCCGAAACCTCCTCTCTGAAAGCAGCGCTTACCCGAAATTTTCAATACATCCACCTTGTCTCCAATTCAGGTAACACCCTGCCGACCGATCTTTGGGTGCCCAGCACCTATCTGGTGCAACCACAGATCAGTTGGCAGTACGCAGCTGGTTATTTCCGGAATTTTAAAGACAATACCTACGAGACCTCGGTTGAAGTGTATTACAAGGATATGCGCAACCAGGTCGAGTACAAAGAAGGCTATACACCCGGGTTGGCCGATCCGGAAGATGAATTTGTATTTGGAAAAGGCTGGAGTTATGGTGCCGAGTTTTATGTGAATAAGGCAAGGGGACGTTTTACCGGCTGGGTGGGTTATACCCTCTCCTGGACCTGGCGGCAATTCAAAGACCTGAATAATGGGAACAGATATCCTACCCGTTTTGACCGTCGCCATGACCTGAGTGTTGTAGGTAACTATGAGCTCAATCAAAAATGGAAGATCGGTGGTGTGTTTGTATATGGCACAGGAAATGCCACTACCTTCCCCGAAAGCTTTTTTATCATCGACGGAGTGCTGACGCAGGAGTATAGTCAGCTCAATCAATATCGGCTGGGTGCTTATCACCGCATGGACCTGGCGGCCACCTACACTCCCGAACCCAAAAAGAAAAGAAAATGGCAAAGCCATTGGGTATTTAGTATCTACAATGTGTATAGCCGCTATAATCCTTATTTTATCTACTTCGATCAAACAGGAAGCCCTTATGATGGGACGCTGAAGGTAGAAGCCAGACAGGTTTCTTTGTTTCCCATTCTCCCTACGGTTACGTGGAATTTTAAATTTTGAGACGTGAGACGTGAGCCTCACGAAACTCACGCCTCACGCCTCACATATCCCGAATTCCATTTACCTTTATTCCATGAAAACCACCCTCAAGGAAATTCTGGAAAATTCCGAACACGATACTTTCAAATTCGCATTTGCCGACATCGATGGCATTCTTCGTGGCAAAATGATCAGCCGAAAAAAGTTCCTGGATTCACTAAAGGATGGCATTGGTTTTTGTGATGTCGTTTTTGGCTGGGATAGTTCCGATCAGTTATATGACAAAGGCAGCATTACCGGTTGGCATACCGGATATCCTGACAGACCGGCCAGGATAGATCTATCCACCCTTCGCTTCATACCCTGGCAGGATGATATACCCTTTTTTATAGCTGATTTTTCGTCGCCAGAGGGCAACGATCTCGCTGCTTGTAGCCGGAGTTTATTAAAGCGAATAGCAGCCCGATCGACTGAAATGGGGTATCGTGCGGAGTTTGCCCAGGAATTCGAGTGGTTCAATTTCTGCGAAACCCCGCAAAGCCTTGCGGCCAAAGGATACTCAAACCCTGAGCCCTTTACCCCTGGTATGTTTGGCTATTCGATCTTGCGTACCTCTGGACAACATGCCTACTACCAGGATCTGTTTCAGTTGCTCACTCAATTTGATATTCCCATTGAAGGCATTCATACAGAAACCGGTCCGGGTGTATACGAGGCCGCTATTGCCCATGATGAAGTGGTTAAAGCGGCCGATAAGGCTACCTTGTTCAAAACCGGGGTGAAGGAGATTGCATATCAGCATGGACTGATTGCCTCTTTTATGGCCAAATGGAATGAAAACCTTCCGGGTTGTAGCGGTCATCTCCACCAAAGCTTGTGGTCGCCGGATGGTTCCACTAATCTTTTCTACGAGGATAAGGACCCCAACCACATGAGTGAACTATTTCGTCAATACCTGGCCGGGCAACTTTATTGCCTGCCCCATATCCTACCTATGTATGCCCCAACTATCAATAGCTACAAGCGCCTGGTAGAAGGGGCCTGGGCACCTACCACTATTACCTGGGGATATGATAACCGCACAACGGCTCTCCGGGTGATTAATACTTCTGCTGCCTATACCCGATTAGAAACCCGGGTGCCCGGTTCGGACACCAATCCTTATCTGGCTATGGCCGCTGCCCTTGCTTCCGGGTTATATGGTATCCAACATAAATTATCCCTGGATACAGCTCCAACTTCAGGTAATGGTTACGAGGCCAACGGGAATGGGCAACTTCCAAAGGGATTGTTTGAGGCGGCTACGGCGATGGAAGCTTCCCCCATTGCGAAGGAATTGTTTGGTGAGGCTTTTGTCGCGCATTTTACGGCTACGCGCCTCTGGGAATGCCGCCAACAGGCCAAGGCAGTCACCGATTGGGAATTGAAACGCTATTTTGAGATCATATAGATCATTGATGGATTACGAAAAAATCATTCGAAAAGCCTGGCAGGGGTTTGATGCTTCCAAGGAGATCAAACAAATAGAAGACATCAGTGCCCGTGTGTCTACCAACCATGTTTTCAGGGTAACCTTTGATGACGGAGATATTGTCATTGCCAAATTCTCTTATTACGGCCAGTACGAACATTTCAAGGAGGATCACCGGATCATACATACACTTTCTAATAACCTGTTGTTCCCCTTTGAGAACCTCCTGGCCAAATCCCTTTTAAAGAACAACCGGGTTTATACTTATCATTATCGCCAGCGGAACAAAGAAGCCTGGGTAGTATTTTATAATCCAGTTAGGGTGTTGGAACGCATGCCCAGACGACTGGAAGAAGCCGATATCCGAAAGTTTGGTAGGCAGATCGGAAAATTCCACAAAGCCTGTTCGCGCGTTGGGAATGTACTTCCCCGCTCATCCAAAACACTCCGTACGGATATCGCACTCTTACTGGAAAGGGTAGAGGAACAGGGACCTAAATTTGGTTCAAAGGCCCAAATAGAAATGGTACGGCATCATGCCGAGCAATTTTTGAAGAACCGGAACAAACTCAATGCCGGCTCCTTTGAAACCATACCCGTTTTTATTGATTGGAACATTGGCAATTTTTCGGTGACAAAAAAAGGAGAGCTTTATTCACGATGGGATTATGACTGGTTTCGAATGAGTTCCCGAATATTGGATTTTTATTTTTTTAGTCGCGTGGTCTCTGATGCCGGTGACAGGACCGTGTTCAGTTATGGTATCAATACCTTCATGGAAGATCGGTTCAAACTGTTCTTAAAGGAATACCATGCGGTAAACCCATTAAGCGCCAACGAGGTCCGCTTTCTGCGGGAAGGATATCGTTTCTTTATCCTGAACTATGTGATCAAAGATGGATTTTATTTCTTTTCGGAACAGTATGCCAAAAAACTCACCGCCGAAGCGTATGAAAAATACCTCCCTTCAATAGATAGCGATTTTGACCCGGAGGTGTTGATTGAGGAGTTGGGAATAAGGGAGGCGTGAGGCGTGAGGAATAATTTTTTCGGCGTAAAAATAAACCATTTTTAAATAACTTAAATTTTCTGACTCACAACTGACGACTCACGTCTCACGTCTGACGACTCACGTCTCACGACTCAAAACCCACAAAAATGTCCCACACCCCCTTCCACCATATCATCGACCGCTATTCCATCATTTTCTTTGACGCCTTTGGGGTGATCAAGAATTACAAGGGGTTGGTGCCTGGCATTGAAAGGACCTTTGAATATTTACAAAAGACCGGTAAGGAGTATTACATCGTCACCAATGATGCGTCACGTAGTCCGCAATTATTGGCAGCTACCTATCACCAACTGGGATTGAACCTGATCGAACACGAACGGATTATTTCCTCCGGGATGCTGGCCAAAGAGTACCTGGATCTCAAGGTCAGTGAAGGGATTGTGGCCTATCTGGGTACAGAAAAATCAGCTCATTACATTGATAGTTCCGGTTTACATACCCTGCCTGTTTGCGCCATCAATGAAGGAAATATCGATAAAGTAAATGCGCTTGTCTTGCTGGATGATGAAGGATTTAATTGGTTTGAGGACCTGAATAAAGCGGTGAATATTCTAAGAAAACGAACAATTCCGGCCATTGTGGCCAATACAGATAATACCTATCCCCTGAGTGGAGGCAATGAGGTCTCCATTGCCATTGGTGGTATTGCCGCGATGATCGAGAGTATTGTTGGAAAACGGTTTATCCGCTTTGGTAAGCCTGATTCGCAGATGTTCATGTTTGCCTATGACCTTGTGCGGGAAAAAAGACCGGCGAATAAACAAGAGATCCTGATGGTAGGGGACACCCTGCATACCGATATTTTAGGAGGAAATAAGTTTGGTTTAGATACTGTACTCGTGCTTACCGGCAACACCCAGCCTGAAGACGCTGAAACCCGTATCCGATCGACAGGAATCGTTCCGACTTATGTTTGTAATAATGCGGTGATTTGAAAGATGAGCGTTGTCAGATGACAGATGACTGTAAGCCGCTATCGGTCCTCTAACCCATACACAAACCGCACCAGGGCGTTCTTGGTCTCAGTGGAGGTTAAATAAAGCTGGTACCGTTTCTTTCCCGCTGTTACGATCATCAGGGCTGTATTTGGAGGAATTTCTCCAAGATTTTCAGCCACCATGACAACCTCATGTTCCCGTTGCTGTAATGTAATACGAATGTCCAGCAGAATGGGCTTGGCAGTAAGCCGTTGATTGGATAAAACGGTTCTTTTATCTAAAAATACAGAGATCGTATCGCCATCGATTGTGGCATTGTCGTAAAAAGCGAGTTGAACGGTACCCGTATCCACTTTTATCTCGCGCACCAGTTCATTCTTCCGGGTTGTTAGAGGAATGGTTTCGTCTACTTCTGCAAAATCGGATTTAGCCATGCGGTTCAGACCGATCTTGCCCGGAGGGCAAACCGCATTGCTGCTCATCGTGACACCACCCCAATCACCACTGAGAATTTCCTTATCACCATTACGGGTAAAGGTCAACGTGTATTTTTTGATGCAAGGCACACAATCGGGCGGAACACGGAAAGTGATGACCTTGATTTCGTTGATGACAAGGGTCTTGGTCTCCGGGTTGTAACTTCCTTCAAATTCTTCCTTGACATAATTGGTCAGGTCGGAATAGTGATAAGAAGCACCAGTTACTTTGGTGCCGTCGACAAGTATTTGAAGTTCGATATTGTAAGAGGAAAAACAACCTCCCGGTCCCTGTGTAAGGGTGCCTTTCCACACACCGGACAGTTCCTGTCCCCGGGAAAGCGTGGTAAGGGTCAGGGCACACAAAGCCAGAAAGTATTTCATCGGCGGGAAGATAGAGAGAATTCTATTTTCTAAATAAAAAAATTATGGGAGCGGTAAACGGTCCACCGGTTTGACATATCGGAATTTTACCATCGCATTTTTTTGCTCGGTGGAAGTAATCCTGACCTCGAAACGTTGAGGCCCGGCGTCTACGATCATCAACGAAGTATTGGGCGGGATACGTCCCAGGTTTTCGGCCACCATCACCAATTCCTGATCGGGATCCGATTCATCCAATTTGATGGTAACCACCAATGGGGCAGCGGTCAGCTTCTTATGCGAAAGGACCAATTTTTTATTCAGGTACACCGAAATGGTGTCGTCATCGATCTCTCCATTGTCGTAAAGTTTTACCGTCAGTTCCGGCACAGAAACCGAGAACGTCTTGACCAGTTCATTGGTCCTGTCCTTTAATGGCAGAGGGGTAGGCAGGGCAGGTCTTTCCACCAGTTTTTCCTGTGGCACCACTACACGCGTAGTGTTCTCTTTTTTATCCGGCTCCGGATCCTTTTTAACCGTTGGTTCCTGCTTTTTGGGAGTCAATGTCTTGGTCACCGGCTTGGTCACAGTGGCCTTGGTATTATTGGACGGGGCTGGTTTTTTTTCAACCGGTTTATTCCCGGTGGTTGGAGGATTATTCTTAACAAGGGGCGGGTTATTCCTTTGTTCGATCTTGGCTCTTAAAGAAGGTTCGACATAAAAATCTGATGTTTTTACCCGACGCAAGTACACTGTACCACCTCCACAATCATCTCCCTTTTTCGCGCCAAAGGCATCTGTTTCATGCGCTGATTTAAACGTTCCTTCCAGAAATTCCTCCCGTCCTGATTTGATAAATTCCAATTGGCAGGTCATAATGCAGGATACAGAACCCCAGGACATTTTGACCTCAACGGTCTTCATTTCCTGTACCAGGGCCTTTCCACTCGCGGAACTAAAATTGCCGGTAAATACGGCTTTGCCATAAAAGGTGGTATCCAGGTAGGAATAGGTGACACCTGTAAGCCGGTTGCCTCCCGATTGCTCGATCTGTACCTCATACTTGTATTGGGATCCGTTGCCACTGATAAAGTAGCCTCTCCATATCCCGGTGATGTCCTGCGATTGAACAGCCTGGGCGGAGAATAACCCAAATAACAGGCAAAACAAATAGACCTTCCTTTTCATCAGGCTGTAAAACTAAACAATTGCCGGGTATTCAGGTTTTATCCTGAGTCTGCTCACTGTTAATTTCTTTTAAAAATGCTACCTTTGCCCCCTTAAATTTCAATCATTTACATGATCAACATAACCCTGCCGGATGGCTCAGTCAGACAGTATGAGCAAGGAGTGAGTGCCCTGGATATCGCCAAATCCATTTCAGAGGGGTTGGCCCGCAAGGTATTGGCCGCCCAAATCAACGGGGAAGTATGGGATGCCACCCGCCCCATTTCCACGGATGCCTCCCTTCGTTTATTGACCTGGGAGGATAAAGAGGGCAAATCGACCTTTTGGCATTCCTCGGCCCACCTGATGGCTGAAGCAGTGGAAGCCACCTTCCCCGGAGTGAAGTTTTGGGTTGGACCGGCCACCGAAAACCCTCAGGGATTCTATTATGATATGGACCTGGGTGACCGCAAGC
>JANRLV010000117.1:0-40066 GCA_033762195.1 Chitinophagaceae bacterium
GAAAATATATTTGGGGTTGTAAGTTATAGGGTTTAAGTTTCACTATTCACTATTCACTATTCACTATTCACTATTCACTATTCACCATTCACCATTCACCATTCACGCCTCACGCCTCACGAAACTCACGCCTCACGCCTCACGCCTCACGTTCCTACCGAAACCCCGGATGAAACTTCTCCAATGTCTTTCTTAAAAAAGCCCGGTCAACATGAGTATAAATTTCGGTGGTGGTGATGCTTTCATGACCAAGCATTTCTTGTACGGCGCGCAGATCGGCCCCATTTTCGACGAGGTGAGTGGCAAAGGAATGACGGAACGTGTGCGGGGAAATGGTTTTTTTGATTCCTGCCTGAGCGGCGGCATCGCGGATGATATAAAATACCATGACCCGGCTAAGACCCGTACCATTTTTATTGAGAAAGACAATATCCTCACATCCGGGTTTGACAACCTGTTGGGCTCTTATTTCCTTCAAATAGATCTTTACATGCTTGATGGCCGTACTGCCCACCGGAACCAGTCTTTCTTTATCTCCCTTACCTGTAACACGGATAAAACCTACATCAAAATACAGTTGAGAGATGCGGAGATTGACCACTTCACTTACCCGTAAACCACAACTGTAGAGTATTTCCAGTAGGGCTTTGTTTCGGGTACCACCGGGTTTGCTGAGGTCAATAGCGAGGATGATCTGTTCGATCTCTTCAAAGCTCAGGGTATCGGGCAAGCTTCTCTTTAGCTTGGGTGCTTCCAGCAGGGTGCTGGGGTCTTTAGTGACAATGTTTTCCAGTAAGCAGTACTTATAAAAGGCCTTTATACCGGAAATGATACGGGCCTGGGAACGGGCGGTCATACCCAGTTCCGCTATCCATTTCACAAAACCCTGTAAGGTCTTCAGCGTAATATCGGCAGGCCCTGGTCGAGCTGGGAGTGTTTCCAGATATTGGGTCAGTTTATCCAGGTCATGCAAATAGGCCGCCACCGAATGGTCTGCCAATGATTTCTCCAATTGGAGATAGGCTTTGAATCCGGATTTGTAGGAGGGCCACATAGGCGAAAATTGCTGAGGGAGGCGTTTGGCTAAAAGCTAAAGACTAACAGCTAATAGCTATTTCCTGCTACTTCAACTCAATACTCTTCTCAAAAGCCGTTGTTTTGCTACCCTCTTTCAGGTTCAGGAACAAGCGACCCCGGGAAACATTGACGGAGTCAACGACATCATACATGGTTTCAAATTCAAGCGTAGGGGAGGGCAGGTCAACCGATGCTTTTTTTCCGGTCATGATCTCCTGTACAAAAAACGTGTTATTCGCTTTATAGCAGATCAGGCCTTCCTCTATGGAGTAGCGTGGGTCAGCTGTATTGAAGGCAGAAAGTGATTTTTCAATTTCTTCGGTTTGACCAAGCGAAAGTTTTAGCCAAAAGCCCCGGCGCGTAAGACAATCATTGAATAACAGGAAGGCATAGCTTGTATCCTTGATATAACATTTGACAGTCGATTTATCGATGGCGGGGATCATTCCCAGGATCGTGGAGAGATGGATCTTGCGTTTGGAAGGAATAACCTTGCTGCTCCAAACCACGGTATCAACCAGGCAATTGCCGGGTATCAGTTTGACATAAGGCTCAAATTCATTTCCCTGCAAGGTGAAATTCAGGGTGTCGGAAACACAGGGTTTGTCACACAAAGTTGCCGGTCCGGCTTCTTTACTGTTACAAGAGGCTACGAGGACAACAATGGCAAGAAGACCAAATATCTTTTTCATATTTAAGGGTTTGAACCCGGCAAAAATAGACAGGAATGACCTTAAAAAAAGTTTTTTCTGTTATCTTCGGCGTTTTAACAAGTAACACCCATTATGTCGGTAAACCTTCGCTCCTTTAAACAGAAAGTCAGACACAGAAAGACGGCGTATAAACGTTTCCTCACCCGCCTGGAGAAGAACACACCCCGTGAACTGGACAAATGGACCGCCGCTGCGGAAAAGCAGGTATGGAAGGAAGTGGATTGCCTTACCTGTGCCAACTGCTGTAAGTCCATGACCCCTACTTATACCGGCAAGGACATGAAGCGGATTTCCAAACACCTGGGCATGTCGGTGAATGCGTTTAAGAAGAAGTGGCTGAAAAAGGACAGGAGCAATGGGGACTGGATGAACAGACTTAACCCCTGTCAGTTCCTTAACCTCAAAGACAATAAATGCAGCATCTATGCCATCCGGCCTGCTGATTGCGCCGGCTTTCCCCATTTACCCAAAAAGAAAATGGTGGACTATATGCATGTGCACAAACAAAATATTGAATACTGTCCCGCCACGTATACCATGGTGGAAAAACTGATGGATAAGTTCAAAGAAACACATCCTCAAGCATAAAGAACTCCGGCTCCTTTTCCTTGTGAAATGTAATGGCCAGGATATCATATTGTACGTACCGGTTGCCGGGATGGATCGCCAGGTATTCATCCGCTGCCTTTAACAGATTCCGGAATTTGGTGCGGGTCACATTATCTTCCGGATATCCTTCAGGCACCCACCTTTTTGCCTTTACCTCAATAAAATGAAGGAACCTTCCTTTGCGTGCAATGATGTCTATCTCTCTTTTTCCATAGACCCAATTCCTGTGCAGGATCTCATATCCCCGCGAAACCAGGTAAACCGCTGCCAGTTCCTCTCCTTTTTTGCCTAATTCATTGTGTGCTGCCATATATTATCTTTATGGCAAATTAGACAGGACGATGCAGGTAAAACAGGGTGTTTATGCGATCAAAGGCGTGGTTCAACACTATGATTGGGGCGGGACGGATTTCATTCCCGCATTACTTGGGCAGGTAAATGCCGCCAAAAAACCTTATGCCGAGTATTGGATGGGAAGCCATCCCAAATCACCATCGGAGTTGATCACTGAAACCGGGAATTGGTCTTTGGCCGACCGGGTCCGGTTGCCTTTTCTTTTTAAGGTACTGGATGTAAGTGATATGCTCTCCATTCAGGTTCATCCCACCAAAGCCGCTGCAGAGCTTGAATTCGCCCGGGAGAACAGTGAAAAGATACCACTCGATTCCCCCAAAAGAAACTACAGGGATGAGAACCATAAACCCGAACTGGCCTATGCCCTGAGTGAGTTTTGGTTGCTGCATGGATTTAAACCCGAACATGAGTTATTGGCGATACTTCGGGCTGTTCCGGAATTTGCCGGCCTGCATGATTGGTTCCTGCGTGAAGGCTATTTGGGATTATATAAAAAGGTCATGGGTATGCCCCAGGACGAGGTAAATACCCTCTTGCAACCCCTGCTTGACCGGATTGTTCCTCTGTATGAGAAAGGCGTATTACACCGGCAGGAGGAAGACTATTGGGCTGCGCGGGCCGCCATTACCTTTAACCGGAACGGTCAATGTGACCGGGGCATCTTTTCTGTTTATTTTTTCAATATTGTCAAATTGGAACCGGGGGAAGCGATATTTCAGGATGCTGGGGTCCCACATGCCTATCTTTTTGGCCAGTGTATGGAACTCATGGCTAATTCGGATAATGTATTAAGAGGAGGATTGACCAGCAAACATATTGATGTAAAGGAATTGATGAAACATGTAAAATGTGAGCCGCTGGAGCCAAAGAAATTACCCGGTGCATGGATCAACGGGGCAGAAAAAGTATTTGAGACCCCGGCGCCTGATTTCCAATTATCGGAGGTGCGATTGAATCCCGGAGGCGAGGAGCAGGCCTTTATATCACAAGGGCCGGAAATATGGTTCAACCTGGCCGGTACTACCCGGTTTTTTTGTCAGGAGCGTGAATTAACCGTGCAAAAAGGGGAAGCCGCCTATGTTGAACCCGGGATGGCGTATACCCTTTTGAGTGCCACCGGTTCCCGATTGTTTAAGGCCGGATTGCCCCATTCCACAAAGGGTGAATAAGTTGACCCGGCATTTGAGCGATTTCTATTAATTTTGCCCCATTAAACATTGGTTATGCGATTCAATATTAGACTGGTTTTGTTCACCCTTTTCCTGGTAGCGATAACCGTCACCTGCAAATACTTTTTTGGTCCGAACCTCGAAATGTCGGGCTTCTCTCCAATACTGGCCATTGCTGTTTTTTCCGGAATGATCGTTTTTCGCAAGGATTATTCCTTCCTGCTTCCTTTGGTGGCGCTCCTGGCGAGTGATGCCGTGATCGAAGTGTTGCACCGTCAGGGATTGTTTGATTATGCCGGATTTTATAAAGGCCAATGGGTCAACTATCTCCTGTTGTTGCTGACTGCCGTCATTGGTTGGACGATCAAAGGCAACAAACTGGGAAACCTGTTTACCAATGCATTGGTAGCCCCCACCGTTTATTTCCTTGTTTCCAATACGATCGTTTGGGCCGGTGTAAAAGAAGCTCCATACACCAATGATTTTTCCGGCTGGTTGACCTGTATCAATGCCGGTTTGCCTTTTTATAAAAATTCACTGATCGCAACCGCGATCTTCCTGCCTGCTATTGCGCTTGTTTATAATGCAATGGTGGTGAGGAAGTGGAAGGTGGTTGTCGGATAATGGATGACCGATGACGGATGACAGATGACTGAGGTCTCGCACAGCGAAATTCCGTCAACTGTCATCAGTCATCTGAACACTCAGCCTTCATACCCCTCATCCTCCAGCAAATCCCCACCATCGGCGGCACCGGTAGCCAGTTCATCGCATCGGTTGTTAAATGGATTTTCTGCGTGACCTTTCACCCACTTGAATCGAACATTGTGTTTTTGGGCCAGTTCATGATATTCCTTCCATAGATCTGCATTCTTTTTGCCCCCTTTGAAATTGGTGCGTAGCCAATTGGTTAGCCAGCCTTTTTCTACGGCATTGACCACATACTGACTATCTGAGTATATGGTGACGTTCAGCCCGTGTTTTTTTAAGGCTTTCAGGCCGGCGATAACGGCCATCAATTCCATCCGGTTATTGGTTGTATGGCGGTAGCCTTGTGAGATCTCTTTTTTAAGCGAGCCACTCATCAGGATAGCCCCATAGCCACCTCTTCCAGGATTGCCCCGGGAGGAGCCATCGGTGTAAATGGTAATGGAAGAATGGCTCATATTTATTCCTTTTCCCCGGAGGGTATACGGACAGGACCGTTATTGGTTTCAAAAATGGTTTTGGTAACAGGCCGGCAATGCGGGGTCATATAGAGATTATCGATCGCCAGGTATTCGCGTTGGTTAGCACTTTCCCGGGAGGGTAATACCTTTTTTTGAAGAGCCATTTTCAGGTACTTTCTTTTGAGGTCAGCATTGACAATACTCCGGGTAAACTGAATTCTGCCCCGGGATGCTTCCTCCACTGATTTAGCGATCATCTCCACACAGTACATTTTATCATCGGTGGAAAGGTCAAAACTCATGTCAAAGGGGAGCTTATTCTCATAATGCTGAAATACCTTTTGTTTTAAGGCCGCTAATTCCTGACTGTCGAGGTCATACCGGTAGATCCCAAACCCCATATTCGAAACGGGGGTCAGAAAGGAATCGATTCGATCTTTCCGCATCACTTCATCGGGATTGAGGTCGCCCGCCATATTGTGAAAAACATAGAGGCTGTCATTCCATTTAAAGGCCAACCCGGAATGGGAGAAGACCTTGTCGGTCTGGCTAAAGTCTTTGAGCATATAGCTGGTCATATCATTCCCGCAACGCAGCACCAGGTCACCTTCTCGGATACTGTCAATGGCGCTGTGTACAATTTCCCATCGTTTAGGGATATCGGCCGCAGCCACCTGGATGGGTTGGGGTGTTGAGTCCGAATCTTTGCACCCGGCCATTACCAAGCCGGCAAATGCCAGATATATCAGGTGATTAATTTTCATGCGGGGTAAAAATAAAAAATCCAGCCTGTTTAACGGCTGGATTCTTTTTTCCGGTAAAGGAATTAATTTATTGAACGCTTACAAATTCAAAGTCGTCAATACCGATCTCATTGGAATTGTTGCCACTGGGGCCGCCTTCTTCCACATAATAACGGAAACCGATACGCAATTTCTTATAGGTGTTAGCGGGTAAACCAGAGATGGTAAACTCATATTTGGTCCAGGTAGTGGGGTACCCGGAAGCTGTTTGTGTAGGGTTGATATCCACCAGCATTTTGGTGAAATCACCGGTATTGCCTGGTCCGCTACCTACATTCAAACCATCGTTGGTCATATTCATCCACACCTGCATGCGGTCGGGGAAGCTTACCGGACTGGATGTTTTGGTCCAGAAAGAGAAGCGGTCACCATTACGCATATTCAGTGCCGGGGAGATAAGCCAGCAATTGATAAAGGAAAGGCCATCTCCTACAGTATAGGGGCAAAGTGCATATTCACTTGCGCTGGCTGTAGAAGAATGTGCTTCAATATTCGAAAAGAAAGGCCCGCCTTTGATATTGTCGGCGATATAGGAACCCTGCTGCCAGTTCTCATCACCGGCGGGAGCACTGCGGTTAATAGCTCTCCAGCCATTGCTGATCACTTTCCCAATCGAGTCAAAGGACTCGGAATAGGAGAAATCATCGGTGGCGAGTTCGAGGCCTTCTTTTACTTTTTCTTCTTTACAGGAGTAAAGCAAAAAAGTGAGGGCGAATACCATGCTGAGGGAAAAGACAAGGGTGAATTTATTTTTCATGATCGCTTTTGTAATAAGTGATGGGATGAATTATTTGCTGATATAGGCTACGCTATCAATACCGACTGAGGAACCAAATCCGTTGCTGCCTGCGCCCTCTACAAAGTAGCGGAATGCAAAGCGGCCTTGAACAGGTTTGCTCAAACCAAATACCGTGGCTTCGTAACGAGTCCACCGGTGAGGGTAGGCGTTACGAGCTTTAATGCGGTCAGGGTCATTGGGGTTGGTGATGTTGTAGTCATTTAACAGAAACTCATAGTAGAAGGGGTTGATATCAACCAGTGTGGTGGTGAAATCTCCCGGATCCGTACCTTCTCCACAGTTCAGTGAACCTGTGGGGTTGATACGTACCTGCATACGGTTTACGAAGTCAGTAGAGTCGCCGTTGAAGCTGTACAATTCGGTCCTTGTATAAAAAATGATCTTATCTCCATTTTTCATCCATACCTGGGGAGATACGGCCCAGTTGCTGATCACACCGGATGCCGAAGAGGTAGATTGGTAATCGGCCCAGAGATATCCGTTACCGGCAGCGTAGGTGGAATAAGGTTGAAAGGGAATGTAATTATCTGCGTTGGGGTTCTGCCAATTGCGACGACCCAATGCCACACTCTTGTTGATATAGCGCCATCCACGTGCATAAGCTGAATTGGCGGTATCAAACTCTTCAACAAAAGACTGATCAGGTATTGGTGGTTCGGCCGTAAGGTGCGAATCATCAACACAGGATGTAAGTAAGGTGGTCAATAAAAGAGAAGAAGATAAAAATCCAAGCAGGGTAGATTTTCTCATAATAGAACAGTTAGTTAATTAGGGAGTGAAATTAGGTAAAAAAAAGTAATCCAAAAAAAACAATATTTCCCCAGAAAATCAGCGTTTTACGTCGAAAAACTAGACCTGAAACACACCTGTTTTCAGGTCGGGGATGACCGGGTTGTGATCGGCCGCCCGGAGCCCTTCGGAGATATATTTTCGGGTTTCTGCGGGATCGATCAGGTCGTCAACCCATAACCGGGCTGCGGCATAATAGGGTGAACTTTGTTTTTCGTAACGTTGCTTGATCATGTCCAGTAGTTTTTTTTCATCTTCGGGACTGATGATTTCACCTTTTGCTTTTTTGGCAGCGACTTCGATCTGCAATAGTGTTTTAGCAGCCGATTCACCACTCATGACAGCGATCTTGGCCGAAGGCCAGGCATAGATAAACCGCGGATCATAGGCTTTACCACACATGGCATAGTTACCCGCCCCGTAAGAATGGCCGGTGATGATGGTGATTTTTGGAACAACCGAGTTGGCTACTGCATTCACCATTTTGGCGCCATCTTTTATGATGCCGGCATGTTCGCTGCGGCTACCCACCATAAAACCTGTTACATCCTGGAGAAAGATGAGGGGTATCTTTTTTTGATTGCAATTGAGAATAAATCGCGCGGCTTTATCCGCACTGTCATTGTAGATGACACCGCCCATCTGCATTTCGCCTTTCCTGCTCTTTACGATCTTTCGTTGATTGGCAACAATACCTACCGCCCAACCATCGATACGTGCATAGCCACAGACAATGGTCTTGCCATAATCTTCTTTGAATTGTTCAAAGGCAGAATCATCCACCAACCGTTCTATGATATCCACCACATCATAGGGCTTTCCTTCCGTAGGGAACAGGCCATAGATCTCTTCGGGGTTCTTTTTAGGCGGAACCGGGGTGGTCCGGTCAAAGCCAGCTTTTGGAGAGGAGCCTAACATACCCATCATGCGCTTTACATGATCGAGGCATTCCTGTTCGGTTTTGAATTTGTAATCCGCGATCCCGCTTATTTCGGTATGTGTGGTAGCCCCACCCAGGGTCTCATTATCCACCTCTTCTCCAATGGCCGCTTTTACGAGATAAGGTCCGGCGAGATAGATGGATCCATTGCCTTCCACCATCAGTGTTTCATCACTCATGATCGGGAGGTAGGCGCCTCCGGCCACACAGGGCCCCATTACGGCAGCGATCTGGGTAATACCCATGCCGCTCATACGGGCGTTGTTGCGAAAGATCCGGCCAAAATGTTCTTTGTCGGGGAATATCTCATCTTGTAATGGCAGAAATACACCGGCACTATCCACCAGGTATATCACCGGTAAGTGATTCTCCATGGCGATCTCCTGCATCCGCAGGTTCTTTTTCCCAGTGATCGGAAACCAGGCACCCGCTTTGACGGTTTGGTCATTGGCGAGTATCACACATTGGCGACCGCTTACATAGCCGATTCCGGCAACCGTACCTCCTGCGGGACATCCGCCCTGGTCAGGGTACATGTCATAACCAGCAAAAGCACCGATCTCAACAAAAACAGAATCCTTATCGATCAGATAATCGATTCTTTCGCGAGGGGTTAGTTTGTTTTTCTCCCGTTGTTTCTCCTGGGCTTTTTTCCCGCCGCCCTCACGGATCTTACCTAATTTCTGGCGCAGGTCAGAAAGGGATTGGCGAAAGCGGTCTTCGTTTTTATTGAATTCAAGATCCATGGATTCGGGTTGTTCCTCAAAGATAGGTGAAGTGTTATTTTCAAATTTTCAAATTCCTCAAACGTCCTCTTCCCGAAATGAAAGTTCCAGGCGCTCGATGCGTGCCACCACCTTACGAAATTGCACACCGGCCTTTTCCAGCATCAGGCGGGAGGCTTTGAATACATCATTACCCTTGTATTTATCGGAGAGGTAGTTCACTTCTTTTATACCGGCCTGAATGATAGCTTTTGAACATTCATTACAAGGAAAAAGCGCCGTGTAGATGCGGCATCCATGCAGATCGATACCGATATTGTTCAGGATGGCATTGAGTTCGGCATGACAGACATAAGGATATTTCGTGTCCAGAAAACCGCCTTCTTTCTGCCAGGGGAATTCATCATCATCACAGCCGATAGGAAGTCCATTGTACCCGGCACCCACGATCTTGTTCTGGTTGTTGACAATACAGGCACCTACCTGGGTACTCGGGTCTTTGCTCCGGCGGGCAGACAACAAGGCCACACCCATAAAATATTCGTCCCAGGAGATATAATCGGTTCTTTTTTTCAAAATGGAGGTGTTTGTGCTTTTAAAGTATTCTTCTCGTTCCTACGAAATTATCATTTTGACCCTGAAATTCAAGTATGCCTGATCCTCGTCAGTGGAGGAGGGAAAAGCACGGTTTAGCTTTATACAAATTTACCATTATGAGAAAGACTTCATTTTTGTGCTGGATATCTTTCTGTGTAATTCTTCCTTTCGGTGCTTTTTCACAAACTGGTTCGGTCAGAATTCGCACCAAGGCTCCCGCAAATTTTCCCGATAGTCAACGAATATATTTGGCAGGAACATTTAATTACTGGCATACAAAGGATTCCTTATATCAATTAAGACCCGAGGGTGGCGGATGGTATGGAACGGAGATCCCTGTGTTTCTCCATATGGGATATGAGTACAAGTATACCCTGGGAAACTGGGGCGGGGTTGAGTTAGCCCTGAATGATAGTGGCATTTCAAATCGCCGATTTTACGCTTCTTCCGGACTTCTCATTTCTGATACCATTGCAAAGTTCAAATCACCGGCTCCACCTACCCAGCCCAATCCGATGATGGTAAAGATCAATGCCATGAAGGATTCTACCCTGGGGAAATTGGCGCCTGAACTGGAAAAAATGAAAACGGTTTTCAGGGATTATCTGATCAACCTGGTACAGGACAGACCCTCCAAAAGGGTAAGACGAAATTTGGATAAGCAGAGTGTTGATTTTCTTGAAAACGGGTATCGGCAACTTACCTCACTCTTATGGGATATATTTGCTATGCTTACCCCTGAGCAAAAGGCTGAAATTCGTAAGAAAATAGCAGCAGCAGGCCCGGATGCAGATCTGATAAATGGGATATCAGGCATGTTGGAACAAACGACGGGCAACCAATGAACATTTAAAAATAGAATTGGATTCATTGACCCATATCGCGATTGGCGCCTGCATGGGCGAATTATTTGCCGGAAAACAAATAGGCAAGCGGGCTATGTTTCTTGGAGCGGTAGCCCAAAGTGTCCCGGATATTGATTTCATCGCTTCTTTTTGGATGGGTACGAGTGAAAACCTGTTGGCTCATCGGGGCTTCACCCATTCTATCCTATTTGCTTTATTGATCAGTCCTGTGCTGGGGCTACTGGCTGAACGGTGGCGCAGGCCGCATGATATTACCTGGGGAAAGTGGACCCTGTTTTTTCTGGTCCAGGCGCTTATCCATTTGGTAATTGATGGCATGAATGTATATGGGGTAGGGTGGTTTGAACCTTTTCATCACCATCGTGTGGCGTATAATTGGATCTATGTGGCTGATCCCCTTTATTCCCTCTGGCCCGGGCTGGCGCTGGTCATGCTTTTGTGGCTGCCCCGGAAAGACAATCGCCGAAAAAAATGGGTGGTACTTGGTATGGGGTTGAGCACGCTCTATCTGGTTCTATGCGGAATCAATAAAATGCAGATCGATCGGGAAGTGAGGGCCATGTTGGTAAAACAAGAAGGGACCCCGAATAAATATTTTACTACACCCACCGCCCTGAACAACCTGCTCTGGTACGTGGTGGCTGATTATGATTCAGGCTACCAGGTTGGGTACCGTTCCATTCTGGACAAGTCAGATACACTCAGTTTGCAATATTTCCCAAGGCAAGCGCATTTATTAGAGCAGGTCACCGATCAGGAGGACCTGCAACGGTTGATTCGTTTTTCAAAAGGCTATTACACCATTGAAAACAGATCTGATTCGCTGGTCTTTAATGATCTTCGTTTTGGACAAATGGCGGGTTGGCAAGACCCCCAGGCTCCTTTTGTTTTTTATTATTTTCTCCAACATCCTACGGCCAATGAATTAGTGGTTCAACGGGGACGGTTTGCCCGCTGGAATCGGGGAACGGTGAGGTCGCTGTGGAGAAGGATGGGGGGGAAGCAACCGTGAGGCGTGATAGTTTACTCACGTCTCACGTCTCACGTCTCACGCCTATCACCTCACGTCCCTCATTCCTGCCTGAAGTAAAACGTAAACAAATTCAGTACATTATTGATAAACCGGTAACAGGTGCGTTGCCAAAACCTTTTTAACCAGCCCGTGTGTGCCTCATAGTTTTCCAGGGTGATGCGATGGCAATCCTTCAAAATGATCTCATCGAGTACTTTGTTGGTTTCTTTCGCAAATGCTTCATGTTCCACTTCGAGGTTTACTTCCAAACTGGCATAGGCACTGATATTATTGACATTGTAAGAGCCTACGGTTACCCATTGGCCATCTGCTACGGCTACTTTGGCATGAAGAACGGTACGCTGGTATTCATACACTTCCATATTGTTTTTCAACAGCCACCGATAAAGGTATCTTTCGGCATGTTTGGCGACCATTATATCCGATACCCCGGCGAGGATAACCCTTATACGTACGCCACGCTTGCTTGCCTGCGCCAGTTTTCGCCTGAAAATACGTCCTGGTAGAAAATAGCTGCACATGATGGTCAGCTCTTTTTCTGCATGGTTGAATTGATAGAGATAGGCACCCCATATTTCTTTACGGCGTTTTACCCAGTCGTTTCGAATGACACGGACGGGTACGCGTTCTTGTACAGGAATGGTTTCTGAAAAGGAATACCAGGTTTTTTCTGGTGTAGGGGTTGTTTCTTTTCTGTTTCCCCATAACTCAATACAACCGGATTCCAGTGAATGGGCTGCTTCTCCTTCTGTATAAATGGCCATATCCAACCAGGCAGGGTCATTGGGCATGTCGTTATACCGGTCGCAAATATTGAGCCCACCCACCAGCGCATAGGAACCATCCGCTACTACGACTTTGTGGTGGAGCCGGCGACCAAAATAGAACCGTCTGCTTCTCCACAGCGGTTCAAACCATTTGACCTTTACCCCCTGGTCCCGCAGGTGCTGAACCGTTTTACGGTGAAGACTTTGCGATGCATATCCATCCAGGTGCAAAAAAACGGCCACCCCTCGTTGGGCCGCCGCACAAAGAGCATGAACCACCTCGTTACCTGTATCATCGTCCAAAAAAATATAAAACTGAAAATAGAGCGTATGTTGCGCCTGGGAAATCAACCTGTGAAGTGTATCGAAATAGGGCCTTCCTCCGGAGATCAACCTGACGCGGTTCTTCTCCAACATTTTCCTGCGCCCGGTTTTCTTTGGCTTGCTCATCACTGTCTTTCAATACACAAGATTACGGAAAAAGAAGGAAGTGGTATTCCTGAAAAAATTGTTAAATGGTTCAATAATGATATTCCCTTATATGGAAAAGCCATCCTTAAGGATCTGAAAGGAAAATGTAAACCATGTTTCGTCTGTGGCTTTTCTTTACCTATCTCATCATTTCCTGTAATACAGATCCGTTGCCCATTAAGCCAGCTATTACACATGTCGATTCCATTCCATTGCCGGAAGGGTTCCACCGTGTGATCCTGCCTTCGCAAAGTTTTGGCCAATGGCTAAGGGGGCAGGCATTTCGAAAGGATAATACCGTCTATTTATATAATGGAACTCAAAAACCTGACCAGAGCCTGCATTATGCGGTGCTGAACTGGTCCGTTGGTAAAAAAGATCTTCAACAATGCGCTGATGCCGTGATACGTTTAAGGGCCGAATTTTTATTTGAACATTATTTATATGATTCCATTGTCTTTTTTGATAACGAAGGCGGAGAATATAAATGGAAAGAAGGCGCAGATCTAAGAAATTGGCAACACTATCTGGACAGGGTATTTGGCATGTGTGGTACGGCTTCTTTGGCAAAGCAAATGAAACAGAAAACTTGTGTTTTGGAAATCATGCCGGGGGATGTTTTTATCCGGGGTGGATTTCCTGGACATGCGATGCTGGTAATGGATGTTGCAGTCAATGCCAAGGGAGAAAAAATGATGTTACTTGCCCAAAGTTATATGCCGGCACAGGACATTCATATAGTCAAAAATCCGCTTTCAACTATAGATAGTCCTTGGATTCCAGTGCCCGAAATGGGTAAAATTTATACACCGGAATGGGTATTCAATAGTAGTGAGTTAAAGCAGTGGTAGTTCATCTTGTTACAAAACGATACCCAATACCATGTATCGTTTCAATGGTGATGTTATTTTCTGAGGCCAGGTATTTTCGGAGCTTGGTGACAAAAACATCCATGCTCCGTCCCAGAAAGAAATCACTTTTTCCCCAGACGCTTGTCAGCACATCTTCCCTTTTCAGCACTTTATTGGGGTTGAGGCAAAAGAAGGTCAGTAATTCTGCCTCCCGTTGGGTGAGTATCTTTTGTTCTTTTTCTCCCAGGAGCCTTAGTTCAGAAGGGACATACCGGAGTTCTCCAAGTCGGAATTCAAGTGGTGCTTCCGGGCGTAGCATTTTGTTTCGACGGATGAACACCTGCATGCGCATCAATAATTCACGGATATGGAAGGGTTTGGTGATAAAATCATCAGCACCTGTTTGAAACCCCTTAAGCCGATCTTCCTCCATGGAGCGTGCGCTGATAAAAAGGATCGGGATCACATCGCTTTTTTGCCGGATTTTTTTTGCCAGCGAGAATCCGTCCCGCTGCGGCATATTCACATCCAGCAGGCATAGATCGGGATTGGTACGCGCAAACTGGTCCAGGGCCTCGTCTCCATTGGAGCAGGAAACCACTTCGTACCCGGCTTCTTCCAGGTTATCCTTGATCACAAAGGCCAGTTGGGTATCGTCCTCGGCCAATAATACCCGCGTTTTTCGCATGTTCAAAAATTTATTTATTCAAGCGGAAGGGTGATGGTAAAATGGCTTCCCTTTCCCGGCTCGCTCATTACTTGAATTTGCCCCTTATGCGCATCCACGATCATCTTTACAAAACTCAGGCCAATACCCAACCCCTCTGCCGCATGCGCATCCCCTGTATTGATCCGGTAAAATTTACGAAATATCCTTTTCCATTGTACTTTTTCCATTCCGATCCCATTGTCCTCCACCATCAGATAGAACCATCGTTCATCCGACCGGGTCGAGATCCTTATCTCGGGGTCCTTGGCATATTTCAGGGCATTGTCCACCAGGTTCACGATCAGGGTGAACAGGTAATCGGGGTCAGCATTTATATTTGGCTGAGTCCCTTTCAACTCCCAAATAATTCGGGCCTTTTTCTGTTCGATGAGCGGGTGCAGGCTATCCACAGCACGCTGGATCAGGGGTTCTATCTGGACGGTTTCTTTTCTGAGTTCAATCCCTTTGGAGTCAGTGGAAGCAAGATGGACCAGTCTTTCCAATTGGTTGCCCAAATACTTGGTCTGCTCACCAACGATATCCGCATAGGTCGCCAGTTTTTGAGGCTGGTTTGCGATCTCCGGTTTTTGGAGAACATCCGAAGCCAGGGTTAGTACCGATACAGGGGTCTTGAATTCATGGGTAAGCTGGTGGATGAAATCTCTCTGGAGTTCATGCAAAAAGCGCTGACGAAAAATATGGTATACACCCAGGCTAAATAAAATGATAAAGGCAAGTAAGGCGATGATGGAGATCACCCAAAAATTCAACTGCAGCAATACATACTTATTGCGATTGGGAAAGTACAATCCCAAATGCGCATAGGGCGTTTCATTTTTTGGCCATTCGTCGATTGTTTGCCGGGACGCATTGGCAGAGGGAATGACCGACCGGAATCTGCTTTCCTTTTCACCTTCCCATTGCAGGGATACACCACATACGGTGAAGACCTCGTATTGTTTGAATTGCTCCCGAAGGATATGCATGACCTGACTGGTGTCTGGCAACTGCCCCAGACGGGCGATATACACAAAGGGCTCCGGATGGTTGACCAATTTACTCAGGTGATCATTGGAGTAAAAAACAGTATCACTTGTAGCCAGGTAATAGCCTTCAATGACCCGCATGACCTTGCCATTGAACTCACGCTGTTCCAGTTCATACACTTTCTTTAACCAAAACACCTGGATAACAAGTATGGTGCCGATGAGTACTGATGAAAGTACCACAGCGATCCGGATCGTGTTGGAACGTAACGCCATACCAGGTTAGAATTTGGTCAGAGGATAAATATAGGAAATGGCATGCAAGGATTAATTTTTTAATAATATATGAACTAGGTACATTTAATATCTTGCAGCAAACCCCTACTACATGAGAAGGCTTCTACTTTTAATACCCGTATTTGGTTTTCTTATCACCACTGGGCAGCCTCCGCATTCACATGCCCTGGGTCGTGTGATCAAGTTTCCGGATGTTCCGGGATACAAAACCCTGAAATGTGACCTGCACCAGCATACTGTTTTTTCCGATGGAAGTGTATGGCCCGATATCCGGGTGATGGAAGCCCTGATGGATGGATTGGATGCCATTTCCCTGACCGAACACCTGGAATACCAGCCGCATAAATCCGATCTTCCTCATCCCGACCGGAACAGGTCATACGAGATCGCCTTAAAAGAAGCAAAAAGCCATGACCTGCTTATTATCCGCGGATCGGAGATCACGCGTCGCATGCCTCCCGGGCATAGCAACGCGGTATTTATTACGGATGCAAATAAACTGCTGATCGATGATTCAATCGCCGTTTTTCGCGAAGCAAAAAAACAAGGGGCTTTTGTATTCTGGAACCACCCCAACTGGGTAAGTCAGCGCCGGGACGGAATGGCCACGCTAACGGATATGCACCGGGTTCTTATCAAAGAAAAGTTGTTGGACGGGATCGAAGTGGTAAACGACCAAACCTATTCGGATGAAGCACTCCAGATCGCATTGGACAATAACCTCACCATTATGGGCACTTCAGATATCCACGGTCTGATTGATTGGGATTTTAAAGTACCCAAAGGGGGCCATCGACCCATTACACTTGTTTTTGCAACTTCAAAAACCGAGGATGGGATCAAAGAGGGGTTGATGAACCGCAGGACGGTCGTTTTTTATAACAACCTTCTGATCGGTCGGGAAGAATATCTGGCTCCGCTTATTCATGCCTCTCTTTCCATTAAGAGCGCCAAATACATGGGCCGTTCCGATGTGCTCGAGATCGTGTTCAGCAACCAGTCAAGTGTCGACTTTACCTTACAGAACAAAAGTGGGTACACTTTTCACAATAGCAGCGACCTGGTTACCCTGAAGCCAGGCGAGGAGAACATCCTTCAGGTAAAAACCCTGAAAAGACTGGAAAATGTTGAACTGGCTTTTGAGGTACTCAATGGGGTGACCGCACCTGGCAAACACCCGCAGGTCAAAATTTCCGGAAAGGTGACCCAGTAAGGGATATTATACTAACAATTGTTCGCAAAAGTGAGCTAAAACTGTATATTTGTGCCGCCTGAAAACGGTATAAAAATTACAATTTCCATGCATTTTCAACTGAACGAAGAACATCTGATGATCCAACAGGCCGCGCGTGATTTTGCCCGCCATGAATGCCTGCCTGGAGTGATCGAGCGAGACGAAAAACAACAGTTCCCCCGTGAACAGATCATGAAACTGGCCGACCTTGGTTTTATGGGTATGATGGTCAAACCCGAGTATGGGGGCGCCGGTATGGATACCATCAGCTATGTACTGGCCATGGAAGAGATCAGTAAGATCGATGCCAGCGTGAGTGTTTGTATGAGTGTGAACAATAGTCTGGTTTGCTATGGCCTTCAGGAATTTGGTTCAGAGGAACAAAAACATAAATACCTGACTCCACTTGCTCAGGGAAAAAAGGATGGAGATCTGTATATCGGTGCCTTTTTGTTGAGTGAACCGGAAGCGGGCAGTGATGCCACCTCCCAGCGAACCACCGCAGAAGATAAAGGTGATTATTACCTGCTAAATGGTACCAAGAACTGGATAACAAACGGGAGTAGTGCTTCTGTTTACCTGGTCATGGCCCAAACCGATGCATCAAAGGGATCAAAGGGGATCAATACATTTATTGTGGAGAAAAATTGGCCAGGGGTCACCGTGGCCACTAAGGAAAATAAACTTGGCATCCGGGGTTCTGATACCCATACCATCATGTTTACAGATGTAAAAGTCCCCAAGGAGAACCGAATAGGAGAAGATGGCTTTGGTTTCAAATTCGCGATGAAAACATTGGCTGGTGGGCGCATTGGTATCGCCTCACAGGCCCTGGGTATTGCCAGCGGAGCGTATGAACTCGCGCTCAAATATTCTAAGGAACGGAAGGCCTTTGGTACCGAGATCATGAACCATCAGGCGATTGCCTTTAAACTCGCTGATATGGCTACACGTATCGAAGCTTCCAGGCTGCTTTGCCTGAAAGCCGCGTGGGAAAAAGACAATCAGATGGACTATACCGTCAGTTCCTCCATGGCCAAGGTCTTTTCTTCCGAAACCGCCATGTGGACCGCTGTCGAAGCCGTTCAGATCCACGGGGGGTACGGATTCGTAAAAGAATACCATGTTGAACGCCTGATGCGGGATGCCAAGATCACCCAGATCTATGAGGGCACCAGCGAAGTACAGCGGATTGTTATCAGTCGAAGTATATTGAAATAGCTATTAGATTTTCAGACCTTGCATTACCTGGCGCCTTTGTGCCCTTGCGGTAAATCCTATTCACTATTTTCGTGGTATGATCGATCAAGTGAGTTACACCGATTTAATAAGAAGACTTGGTAAAAGTGCCACGCTGGTGGCTGTTTCCAAAACCAAACCCACTGAGGATATCAAAGCCCTGTATGATCTGGGCCAACGGGATTTTGGCGAAAACTATGTTCAGGAACTGGTAGATAAGGCTGCTCAACTGCCTAATGATATTCGTTGGCACTTTATAGGCCATTTACAAAGCAATAAGGTAAAATACATTGCCCCTTTTGTTCACCTGATCCATGGGGTGGACAGTTTCAAACTCTTAAAGGAGATCGACAAACAGGCGGCAAAGAATGAACGCGTGATCGACTGCCTGCTTCAGATTCATATCGCTCAGGAGGAAACAAAGTTCGGACTGGATGAATCCGAACTCGCCTCCTTGCTGACGGATCCTGTTTTTCCGGGATTGAACCATGTACAGATACGGGGATTGATGGGGATGGCCAGTTTTTCGGAGGATCAGGCGTTGGTAAGGAGTGAATTCAAAACCTTGCAGGCGCTATTTCAAAAATATGGGAAGGAGAGAGGATGGTCCGTTCTTTCCATGGGCATGTCTGCTGATTTTTCCATCGCCATCGAAGAGGGCTCCACCCTTGTCCGGATAGGCAGCCTGCTTTTTGGGTCCAGAAATTAGACCTCCTAACTTATTTATTTGCATTTCGTCAGGGATTTTGTGCTGCTGGTGTAAAGGTTTTGCCCCTCCAAATCAGTACATTTAGTTTAGGATTGAAAATGCCCATTGCCTTTACTAAATATCGCCTGCACCACCTCCTTATCTGGGTACTGGTATATCTGGTATGGTATTACCTGCGCGTGGATGACTATCCAAGTCCGGCGCTGGCATCAAAGATCACCTTATTGAAGGTGGTGGATCTGGCCTTACTGATCTATCTCACCAATTACCTACTGATCCCCAGGCTGCTTTACCGAAAGCGCTATATACTTTTCTCTCTGGTCTATTTGGGAATGATACTCGTTAGTAGTTATGTGAAAATGAAGGTCATCGGCCAATTGCTGAATAACCCCGGTCTTTTCGATCTTCGTCTTCATTGGCGTGACCGGATCTATGATAACCTTTTGCCCCATATCTTTCTGGTCACGGCCGGAGCCACTGTCAAATTGGTGATCGATTATATTCGTCAGCAAAAACGGCTGGCTGATCTGGCCAAGGAGAATGCCGTGGCAGAATTGAACTTTCTCAAATCACAGATCAACCCGCATTTTTTGTTCAACTCTATCAACTCGGTTTATTTTCTTATTGATAAGGAAAATAAAGAAGCCAGGGAGGCTTTACATAAATTTTCCACCATGCTGCGGTACCAACTGTATGAAACAGATGGTGATCGTATCCCGATCGAAAAGGAAATGGGATTTTTAAAGGATTATGTGGACCTTCAAAAATTACGCAAAGAGGAAGGGTATGAGGTGGATTTTAAACAAGGGGAGGGCCTGTCTGGTTTTTCCATCGAACCACTTATCCTGATCCCTTTTGTAGAGAATGCATTCAAGCATATTTCGCACCATGGGCATGCTCCCAATTTTATTCATATTCATGCCGACCGGCAAAATGGCCACTTGAATTTCTCGGTAACCAATTCATATGAGATTAAGTCAACCGGCAAAGAACCCTATTCGGGAATCGGGCTGCAAAATGTAAAACGCCGATTGGAGTTGCTGTATCCCGGTCAGCATGTTTTGGATATCAGCCAAAAGGAAGGGGTATTCAAGATGAATTTGAGCCTTCCTGTTCAATCAAAATTGACCGCACATGAGTCCGCAAATTGAACCAGCCAAATCATCAACGGTTCTCCGTTGTCTGATCATTGATGACGAGCCCCTGGCTCGAAAAGGCCTGCGCGAGTACGTGTCGGAACATGATTTTCTGGAACTGGTGGGGGAGTTTGATAACCCCCTCAAGGCCATGGAGGTTCTTCACAGTGGCCATATCGACTTGCTTTTTTTGGATATCCAGATGCCCAAACTATCCGGCCTTGACCTGCTTCGTACGTTGAAAGATCCTCCTATGACGATCCTGACCACCGCCTATTCTGAATATGCCGTGGAAGGTTTTGAATTGGAAGTGGTGGATTACCTGGTTAAACCCATCGGCTCGGAGCGTTTTGTAAAGGCAGTCTGGAGGGCGCGTGACCTTTTTGAACTCAAACAAAGCAACAAGGCGGTGAACACATCCGGGCAGGACCACTTCTTTATTAAGTCCGATAATAAGCTGGTGCGTATCCTGTTTGATGACCTGCTGTACGCAGAGGCATTGCAGAATTATGTTACGCTGCATACGGTGTCAAAGAAATATATCACCTACCTGACCTTTCGGTCAGTGGAGGATTATCTCCCGGCCGACCGGTTTATCCGGGTACACAAATCGTATATAGTTTCAGCCTCGCGGATCGACAGTATTGAAGGAAATGATATTCGGATCGGGGAGCATTATATTCCTATTAGTCGCAATCTGAAGGAGGAGGTGATGGATAAATTATTGAAAGGCAAATTTCTAAAGCGATAACTCTGAATTTTAACAAGGATCTCCCGCCGGAATGATTATTTTTATTCCATGAAAAGATCATTTTACCTGCTCTTCTTTTTGTCATTGTCCGGCCTGGTAAATGCCCAGGAATGTGAGCTGAAAGATGTAAAGGATCCCCTTAACCAGGAAACCAGACTTTCCACCGGGTTTAAGAAAATGGGTGGGGGAAGCGATCGCTTTATGATGTCGGGGGAAGTGGATAAACGTGAGTTGGATTTCTTTTTTGTTCTCGAAGGCAGTGGTCTTTGTTTTGATGAATATGCGCGTGTACAAGCCATTTTTGAAGGCGGTAAGCAAAAGAACATCTTTCGAAACGGGGGTGCTGAAAATTGCCAGGGGTATTTTCACATCATTTTTAAAAACCAGGCCAACCAACCCGCGACCTTAAAGAACCTGGCCACAAAAAAGGTCATTAGCCTGAAATTCACCATGAAGGATAATAAGGAAAAAATTGTCAACCTTGGTCCGGAGGAACAGGATACTTTTCAACGGATCGTATCCTGTATCCTTGATGCTTCCACCCCGCTATTGAATGATACCTGGAAGCCTGCCAAACAATAATTTAATTTTTGTTTAAGCCTGTACTACCTCCCGGGTTTCCTTGCGTAATACCCACCAGGCCAGTGCTGCACTGGTAAACATAAAAAGAGCACCGGCAAAGAATGGCATACCTGGTATATGCCAGAAACCTTTGGCCTGTGTAAACGAGGTAAAGAGACCGGTCATTAATACCGGGCCGAAAATACTTGTGAGGCTCATGGTACTTGTCAGGGAACCTTGTAACTCACCCTGCTCATTGGAAGGTACATGTTTGGCCATGATGGCCTGAATGGCCGGGCCTGCAATTCCACCAAGACAATAAGGGATAAGAAAGACAAACATCATCCACCCTTCGGTAGCCAGGCCGAAGAGCAGCAACCCGACTGAATAAAGGATCAATCCGATAAATACGCTTTTTTCGTTTCCTAATTTGGGATTGATGACCCGAATCAGTAATCCCTGTACCAATCCAATGAGTACACCCACTACGGTCAGGGAGATACCTACCATGCCCTCGCTCCAGTTGAATACATAGATCGTGTAAAAACTCCAGTTGCTTTGCACCGCATGTGCCGCCAGGCTGATAAAGAAAAAGGAAAAGAAAAGCCCGATGATGGAAGGGTATTTTTTAAGTTTGATAAGTGACACACCAGGAATGATTGTCTTCCAATTAAAAGCTCTTCTTTTATCCGGAGGCAGTGATTCAGGCAGGACAAAATAACCATACAACCAGTTCAATAGGGCCAGGCCGGCGGCGGCATAAAAGGGGACCCTAGTTCCCAATTCGCCAAGTAGTCCGCCCAGGAGTGGGCCGATGATAAAGCCCAGGCCAAAAGCTGCGCCGATCATTCCAAAATTCTTGGCCCTTGTTTCAGCCGTACTCACATCGGCAATATAGGCCGATGCCGTTGAGAAACTGGCGCCAGTGATACCTGCGAATATGCGACCAAGAAAAAGCCAGCCAAAACTCGGAGCCAATGCTGTTACCAGGTAGTCCACACCAAATCCAAAGAGGGAGAATAGCAGCACAGGTCTTCGCCCGTATTTATCACTCAGGTTTCCCAAGGCGGGGGCAAAGATAAATTGCATCACGGCATAGGCAGCTGTCAGCCAGCCTCCATAAGCACTCGCCTCGTTGACGGGAATATGGAGCATTTCAGAAATTAGTTTTGGAATCACCGGGATGATGATCCCAAAACCGGTAACATCGATCAGCAGGGTGACGAATATGAAGCCGATGGCGGCTTTTTTGGACCGGGCCATAAAATATCTTATTCAGTTGGTTTTAACGATACTGTACTATTCAAATTTGAACAGGCTATTCGTTTCAATGGAGGTCGATTTATCAAACACAAAATCCACAAAACGCGCCTCGCCTTTCTTTCCGGTTATCTTTCCATTGATGCGGCCATATTCTTTATTCTCCTCGTCAAATGCCTTGATCATTACTGGCTGGTCCACATCATTATTGAAAACCATATAAACACTCAATATATGAGCCGAGCCTGAATCGCTTCCATTTATCCGTACTTTTCCAATCTCCAGGCCTTTTTCCAAAATAGCCGGAGTAAGTTCAACCTTACATTTGAACCGGTCTGAAACACCATCGGCCACCCCATCAAAAAATTCGGAAGCCCCTTTGCCAACCGTTTCACCGGTTTTATTGATGGCTTCCTTTGTTTTTTCTTTTACAGAATTTCCGGAACAGGCAGCAAGAAACAGACAAAGCAGGAGGGCTGAAAGGGATTTCATGCTTTTTTTTTGCCAAGTTACAAAATTCCCTTCGTGATCTTCGTGTCCTTTGTGCTCCCTTTGTGTCCTTCGTGTCCTCCTACGCAAGTCTTGCGTAGGAGGACACGAAGGACACAAAGGGAGCACAAAGGACACAAAGGGTACACGAAGAACACGAAGAAGAAAGGCTAGGAGGCCAGGATTTCGCCGGTATGCACCTTGATATTTGCCGCAATTTTTTCGGTCGGCAGGTCATTGGCATCTTTTCCAAAAGGATCTTCGATTTCTTCGGCGATCAATTCAAGGCTGGAAAGAACATAGAATATAAAAGTTACCACGGGAATAACATAATACCCCAGGCTGAAGACAAAGCCAAAGGGCAGGGACATGATATAGAAGAAAATGAATTTTTTCAGGAACACGCTATACGAGTAGGGGATAGGGGTATTTCGTATACGCTCACAGGCCCCACAGATATCTGTAAAAGAACGCAGCTCTTCATTCAAGACAATAAGCTGATCACCCGTGATCTTTTGCTCCTTATAAAGCCGTGTAACCCGTTGCATCATGAGCAGGGCTACCTGGTTGGGTACATGTTTGGATACATCAATCGTCTCCAATTCAGGATGATCCTTTTCATCCAGGGCCAGTCTTGTCTTCTCCGCATGCAGGTGGTGGGCCAGCGTGGAAGCATAAAGGGAGAGGGTTTTGTGAAAATACTGCAGGGTGTTCTTGTCCTCCGGCAGGAAACTTTTGATCTTGATGGCCAGGTTGCGGCTATTGTTCACGAGGCTGCCCCAGAGTTTACGACCTTCCCACCAGCGGTCATAGGCCGTGTTGGTGCGGAAGACAAGGAGCATGGAGAGGACAAAGCCCAGGAGGTTGTGTAGCAGGGTCAGGTTGCGGACATAACTATCTTTAGAAAGATCCCAATATTCGAGTTCGAGATAGGCCACCAGCCAACTGTAGGCCGCCATGGCCAGGATCATGGGAAACAGCTTCCGGATCGTGTCGGACCTGTGGAGGCGGAATATGAAAGTGAACCAGTCTTTGGGATTGTAGGTGATCATAGAGTAAAGATAGGGAGCCGCGCGAATTTTCAAACTCCCCAATCGGTTACTTCACCACCACCTTATTCTCGGTAATATTAAACTCCAGGTCGAGTGTGTTTTTCTTCTTGAATTCAAGGGTGCCTTCATATGTCCAATCAAAACTGTAGTTATTATCTACGGTGCGTTCTTCCCATTTGCCTTCATAGAGGGCGAGGAGCAGGCATTTGATTTCATGTGAACCCTGCGGTACGGTGATGGAGAAGCTGTTCTTCTGCTGCTGGTCTTTCTCAGGTCCGGTGGATACCAGGGTGCCATCGATATAAACATTCATTTTGGAAACATAGGAATAGCCTTCATTTGTACCTACGGTTGTATAGGTGATGGTCAGTTTTCCTTTTTTGGCTTTAACAAAAGAGGAGGACATGATAAAGGGAATGGCGAGCAGGAACAGGAGCTTGAGTTTCATGATCGGTGATTTTGGGTCAAATCTACTCCCTGTCCCGGGTCTGGCAATACCCGGAAGGCGGTATTTGAAACAGGAGGCCCTCTTTTTCATATATTTGTAGACCTATGAGCGAAGAAGTCAAAAATGATGAACGGAGCCTGAATTTCATCGAAGAAATCATTGAGAATGACCTGAAAAGCGGGAAATATACCCGGATCGTCACCCGTTTTCCCCCTGAGCCCAACGGCTATTTGCATATCGGCCATGCCAGTAGCATCTGTCTCAATTTTGGGCTCACCAAGACCTTTCCCGGCTATACCAACCTCCGGTTTGACGACACCAATCCCACCACGGAAGAGACTGAATATGTGGACAGCATCAAGGAAGATGTTCGCTGGCTGGGTTTTACCTGGGAGCATGAGCGGTATGCCAGCGATTATTTTGATTCCCTCTACGAATATGCCCTTGTCCTGATTAAAAAAGGCCTGGCCTATGTGGATGACAGCACCAGTGAGGAAATGGCTTCTATGAAAGGAACCCCGACCGAGCCGGGTAAGAACAGCCCCTGGCGTGACCGGTCAGTGGAGGAGAACCTGGACCTGTTTACCCGTATGAAGAATGGAGAATTTCCCGATGGAAGCCGGACCCTTCGCGCAAAGATCGATATGGGGCATATCAATATGCTGATGCGTGACCCTGTATTGTACCGGATCAAACATGCCCATCATCACCGGACAGGGGATAAATGGTGTATCTATCCGATGTACGATTTTGCCCACGGGCAAAGTGATAGCATTGAAGAGGTGACACATTCCATTTGTACGATGGAGTTTGTGCCGCACCGGGAATTGTATGACTGGCTGATCGAAAAATTGGAGATCTATCCATCGCATCAATATGAATTTGCGCGCCGGAATACAAACTATACGGTAACGAGTAAACGAAAATTGCTGCAATTAGTAAACGAGAAATATGTGAGTGGTTGGGATGACCCCCGTATGCCCACCATCAGCGGGTTGCGCCGGAGAGGGTATACCCCCGACAGCATACGCGATTTTTGTGACCGTATCGGTATTGCCAAAAGAGATAACCTGGTGGATGTAGGTGTGCTGGAGTTTTGTGTGCGGGAACACCTGAATAAAATCGCCCTTCGGAGAATGGTGGTATTTGATCCTGTAAAAGTGGTGATCATCAATTGGCCGGAAGGGGCGGGTACCGAGACCCTTCAAATAGAAAACAATCCGGAGGATCCCTCCACCGGTGACAGGGCCATTGGGTTTAGCCGCGAGATATTGATCGAACGGGAAGATTTCATGGAGAATCCACCCAAGAAATATTTTCGATTGGCGCCGGGCCAGATGGTTCGACTTAAAGGGGCTTATATCATCCGCTGCGAAGAGGTGATCAAGGCGGCTGACGGGACCATTCAGGAACTGCATTGTACCTATTTGCCGGACAGCCGGAGCGGATCCGATACCAGTGGGATAAAAGTTAAAGGCACCTTGCATTGGGTGAATGCACCCGATGCGGTGGAAGTGGAAGTGCGGGAATATGACCGTCTGTTCCGCGTGGAGGACCCCACCGATGAAGAAGGAGATTTTAAAGAGTATCTCAATCCCGATTCATTGAAAGTAGTCAAGTGCTATGCAGAACCTTCGCTTCGCACGGCCAATCTCCAGGATCGCTTTCAATTCCTACGGAAAGGATACTACTGCCTTGACAAGGATGCCACATCGGATAAACTCATCTTTAACCGCACCGTGACCTTGAAAGATGGTTGGGCCAGGGAAGTATCCAAGTCATAGACAAGGATATTTGTCATGTGTGTATATCATGTGATTGGTTACAACAATCAGTCAATTCTGTGACTACGCTCATCGGTAAAGCCATATTGGGATAATACTTTTAAGTAAAATTACCCGGTATGAGTTACTCCAGTATCACCCGTATCAGCAGCGATCATAAAGTCTGGCAAAAAAGCCTTGAATTCTATAAGGAAGAAATCCGCAACCTCCAATCCAGGTTGACGGAGGTCGCAACCAAAAACACCAGCTTCGAGGCCCGCCAGGGTATCGAACATTTCCAGAACCAGTTTATCGTGCAGCGGAACAATATTGATGAACTAAAGCACGAAATGAACCATTTTGCCGATGAGGTCAACCACGATGTGCTGCACCACACCGGTCATGTAAATGACCTGCTTGTGGTGGAGAAAAAAGTGCTAAAAGAAAAGTACGAAGATTTTGAGCGCGTGATGAATGGCCTTCGGCACGAATTCAATGATTATCTGGCCAAGTGGTTGTGAGACCAGGGCGTTCCCGAAAAAGCTAAAAGCTAATAGCGAATGGCTATTAGCTTTTAGCTTTTTGATTTATTTGACCTTCTCAAAGACATAGGCATCGAATTCTACGAATTCATTGGCCCGCATTTCCACCGATTTTACTTTCTTGTTTTCGATATGGAACGAAATGGCAAAAATGCCGTATTCGATATTCTTGTATTGCATAAACCACTCTCCGTTATCCATGTACCGCATGCCTGCTACAAGGTCCTTGTGACTTTTGAAAACGGCTGCTAAACCTTCCCCTTCGGCTTTTATTTGCAGATCGCCATACAGGGGGTGCGTATAATGTCCTGCATATTCTTCCAAGGGAAGTTCGGGTTGTTTACCCATGATCCGGGCCCTCCATTGAGCGATCTGGTCCAATTGTGCTTTGGCTTCCGCTTTAGCGCCCGTCAGGAATTGATGGCTTCTGTTTACATACGGTACATTAAGATAAGCATCCAGTATCTGGTACCGGAGGGCTTCAAAAAAGGACTGGTTGTCATTATTCGTCAGGATGGCAATTCCCAGGTTTTCTTCGGGCACAAAACAAACATTACTTACCATTCCCGCTGCACCGCCGGTATGCCAGTAAATTTGCCGGCCATTATAATCGGCTGCAAAAATCCCCAGTCCATAACCCCGGAAATGAATGGGGAAGGCAGAAGAGCGACGACTACCCGTACTGATATTCACATCCCGGGTGGAAAGGAGTACCTGAAAGGGGAGTACTTGTTTTCCCTGGTATTTCCCGCTATCGAGTTGGAATTGGAGCCAATGGGACAAGTCATTTACCGTACTTACAATACTGGCTGCAGGCCCCAGGTTATCCCATTGGTCGTAAGGAACGCGTTGCAGGGTTCCGGTATAGCTGGTAGTATAGGGCCGGGAAACATTTTCCCGGCTCTCCATGCCCCTTGAAATGGCCGTGGTACGGGTCATGCCGAGGGGATTGATTAGTTTTTCTGTGACATAGGTTTCCCAAGGGGTACCCGTTACTTTAGGAATAACCTCACCGGCCGTAAGGAAACAACTATTGCAATAACCATAGTCCTGGCGAAACAGACCGATCGGTTGCAGCAAGCGCATCCGCCGCATGACCTCCTCCCGGCTTAAGGTGCTGTTCCAAAAAGTAAAGTCACCCTGAAAAGTTTTGGTACCCAACCGATGAGAAAGCATATCCCGGATGGTCACTGAAGCAGAAGAAAGACTATCGTACAGTCGGTACCAGGGGTAATATTTGGTGATCTTATCGTTGAGGGATAGTTTTTTTTCAAAGGCGAGATTGGCGAGGGCTATACCGGTGAAAAGTTTGGTATTGCTGGCGATCATGAACTGGGTATGCTCATTCACCGGTTCATGGGTGTTGATGTCCCGCTCTCCATATCCTTTCATCATGACCACCTGGCCATCCTTAACGATCACCAGGGCCAATCCGGGTAGGTCCCATTCTTTTAAACCGCGCCCGACATAGGCATCCAGACTGTCGTTTATAAAGGAAGGTAGTTGGGCATGCAGGCCAGAAAAACCTATAAGGAGTAATCCGAAGAGAAATACTTTTTTCATAAAAATTATTGTGTAGTTGGGTCTATGGCTTTCTTATTCGAAAAACAAATCCCCCACCCGGGGCGAGATGTAAAGTTAATTTTTCGGGCTTGTAATCGCGGTACTGCTTCAGGATGTGGTCTGAAGCATACCGGTCTGCATTTACCCCGTCCAGGCAGACGGTTATATCATATTCTCTGAAATCGAGGAAACCCAGATCCAGGGTCAGGTCCCGGGCTGTCCAATTGGTCATTCCGGCGATAAACCAATCATTGCCTTTTCGTCGGGCGGTGATGATGTACTCTCCCAATTTTGCGTCCAGTATAATCGTTTCGTCCCAGGTTGTAGGGATACTTCCCAGAAGCTCCATAAAGGCAGGTTCTAAAAGACCGGCCGAAGGATTACCGGAAAAGATCTGAATGGGACTTTCATATACCACGAACATAGCGAGTTGGTGGGCACGAGTTCCCGGGGCCATTACCTTATTCCCAATGGGCCGAAAGGTTTCTTTGGTCGCATTGTCCAGGATACCGGGTTCATAGTCCATAGGTCCTGATACCATTCTGATAAAGGGGAGAAGCAGGTTGTGATCCGGTGTGGCTTTCTCGCTCCAGATATTGTATTCAGAACCCAATACCCCTTCGCGTGTTACCGCATGCGGGTAGGTCCGGTTAAACCCTGCCGGTTTGAAAGCACCATGAAACATGACCATGATCTTATGGCGGGCACAAGCCTTGGCTATATTGTGATAAAATCCAACCATGGATTGGTCATCCCGGTCCATAAAATCGGTCATGATAAAATCCACCCCCCAGCGGTTGAATTGCTCCAGGGCGGGTTCCAGTTGTTTTTCCAAGGTCAGGGCCAATGTCCACATACAGAGTTTGATCCCTTTCTCGCGGGCATAACGGCTGATTTCTTCCATATTAATATCCGGATGGATCCTGAAGAGGTCCTTATAATCACTCCAGCCGGCATCCATCATGATGCGTTCAAACCCAAAACGCTTGGCAAAATCAATATAAAATTTATAGGTGGCAGTATTGATCCCTGCTTTAAAAGGCACATTAAATAGATTGATACCGATGATCCATTCATCCGTACCCTTTCCGGGTTTAACCCAGGATGCATCTTCGATCCGGGAAGGAGGCGCCAAGCGATATACGAGGTCATTTCCGGGAAGTTCTTTATCATGACGAGCAATCACCATCACCCGCCAGGGAAAGGACCTGGAGCCATTGGTATAGGCAATATAATCCGCGCGTTTGGTGACCACGTACTGGGGAAATTCTCCCTCCGTCATTTTTTCTTCCAACGGGAAAGGGGCAAATACGCCTTTCAATGAAAGGCCATCCCCCCGGGAAATGAACATACCCGGGTAATCCTCGAGATCGGATTCAGTGAGCAGAAGTTTAGGGCCTGTGGCCGGTTTCACCAGTACCGGACTAAAGGCCAGGTCCTCTGCGGGAACACTATCTATCGCTTTGATCTGATAAGGCTCCTCAAAGCTGGTGTGAAAAATATCCAGGCCATCCCGTTTTACGACCCTCGGGTAATATACAAGATGATTTTCCGGGAATTGATAGGTAGCTCGTTCAGACTGGATATAGACACTGTCCTTTTTTTGTAATTGAAAGCGATAGGCCATACCATCATCATAGGCCCTGAATTGCAACGAAAACCCATTGGAAAAAATAAGGGAGAGTTCATTGTACCGGTCCGGAATACGGGTTCTTTTTTCAGGAACAGGGGAAAGGATGGTATCCCGGCCTTCGCGGTATTGTGTTTTCTTAAGTTTTGCTTTTTTCCCCAGTGGCATTCCCGACACGACCATATCCACGGCAGAATAGTTCAATACCTGATGGCCATCTACCTCCACTTTATAGGCGATCGAATCTGAAATGGAAATGGAAATGCGGATCGTCCTGTCCGGTGAGTGGAGTTCTTTTACCTGACCCAGGCTAAAGAGCGGGAGCAAAAGGAAAAAGAGTAATGTGGAGCGCATGGGCTAAGATAGAGAATTTCGGCCTTGGCGGTGAATCCACCCTCTACCTATATTCCCCAAAAACACCTCTCAGTTCATCCGCCACTTCGCCCAATGTGCATTTGTTCTCTACAGCTTCGATCACTACCGGCAACAGGTTTTCACCGCTAATGGCCTTATCGTTCAGATCTTGCAGACATTGATCAACCCGGGCGCGGTCGCGGTTATTTTTAAATTCGGTGAGTTTGGCTACCTGTTGTTTTTGGATACTGTCATCGATCTTAAGAATGGGGATATGTTCAGCCTCACCACTTTCAAATTTATTTACACCGACAATGATCTTTTCATTCTCTTCGATCTGCCGTTGATAGGCGTAGGCGCTTTTCGCGATTTCTTCCTGGATAAAGCCCTGTTCAATGGCGGACACACTGCCACCCATCACATCGATCTTTTCCATCAGTTTCCAGGCAGCCTCTTCGATCTCGCGGGTCAGTGATTCCACATAAAAACTTCCAGCCAATGGATCAACCGTATCAACCACACCACTTTCATAGGCAACAATCTGTTGCGTACGCAAGGCAATACGTGCCGCTTCTTCGGTGGGAAGGCTCAGGGCCTCATCATAACCATTGGTGTGGAGGCTTTGGGTTCCACCCATTACAGCAGCCAGTGTTTGTATAGTAACACGGGAAATATTATTCAAAGGTTGTTGGGCCGTGAGTGTGCTGCCTCCTGTTTGAGTATGGAAGCGAAGCATCATGGCCTTGGGGTCGGTGGCACCCAGATCCTTCATCATTTGGGCCCACATACGTCTTGCAGCCCTGAACTTGGCCACTTCTTCAAACAGGTTATTATGGGCATTGAAAAAGAAGGAGAGCCTTTTACCAAATACATTGATATCAAGCCCTTTTTCCAGGGCGGCTTTTACATAGGCTTTACCGTTGGCCAGGGTAAAAGCGATCTCTTGTACAGCGGTACTACCGGCCTCCCGGATATGGTAACCGGAAATGGAAATCGTATTCCATTTGGGAACCTCCCGGCTGCACCATTCAAAGATATCCGTGATGATGCGCATTGAAGGTTTGGGAGGGTATATATAGGTACCCCGTGCGGCATATTCTTTCAGGATATCATTCTGGATGGTTCCAGCGATCTTTTTCAGATCAGCTCCTTGTTGTTTCGCGAGGGCTACATACAAGCTCAGCAGAATAAAACCGGTAGCATTGATGGTCATGGAGGTTGAAACTTCTTCCAGCTTGATGCCTTTGAAGAGGGCCTGCATATCATCAATGCTATCGATCGCTACACCTACCTTTCCCACTTCTCCATCTGCGAGTGCATGATCGCTGTCATATCCGATCTGTGTAGGCAGGTCAAAGGCTACGCTCAGTCCCATCACCCCTTGGGAAAGCAGGTAATGGTAACGTTTATTGCTTTCTTCGGCGGTGGAGAACCCTGCATATTGGCGCATTGTCCAGAGTTTTCCCCGGTACATGTCTGCCTGTACGCCTCTGGTATAAGGGAAGGAGCCAGGTAATTCAGAGGCAACAGGGGTGGCGCCATCGGGGGCCGTATACATGGGTTTGATCTCTATTCCGGAATCAGTGAACCGTTTATTTTCTTCCATAAAACCAGGATTAGTGGGTCGAAAGTATACCGTTGTGCCGTAACGGAAAATGATTTTGGTTGGTTGGTGACCTGCTTTACTTCACCAGTTTTCGGGCTTCGTAATTGATGGCCTCCAGGACGATTGTGTGCAGGGGCGCTTTTTGCTGTTGCATCGAGAAATCCAACAACGCTTTGTTCAGGTCAAGCCCGGTAGCACCCTCGGGCATCACCGCTCCCACCTGGTTTATGATCAGCATGTTCTGTTCTTTCAGGTTCTTTACGGCTTCCCAGGCCACAGGGCTGACATAAATCTGCTGGGAGGCATTGTATTCAAACTCCTGTTTGATACTTTCGAGCAGGAGAATCTGCATCTCCTTGGCGGAACCAAGTCCCGACTGATTGGCCCGGCTGACCAGGTTGGGCAGGGCTATACGCTCGGTCAGCAACACCATTCGCTCATAGGCCTGGAGCTGAAGCGGGCGGGTGGATTCTTCCGCCACCGGAGGGGTTTTTACCGGTTTATTCCTTTCTTTGGTCCATAAAACAAAGGTAAAAGCAGATACGACCAGGGCAATGATCGAGATCATGAGGCTAAGGACATTCATATCCATGGGTTAGATTTTAACAACAAAAATAAACCCGCAGGCTATAACTTTGTATTTATTATATGGAAACAAGTACATTAAATCCGGTCAGCTTTACCCCAGGAGCCCTGGTGGAGCTGAAAAAATTGATGCAGGCCCCCGATTTTGATGCTTCCCAACGCCTACGGGTAGGAGTGAAGGGAGGTGGTTGTTCGGGTATGACCTATGTGCTGGGTTTTGACAAACCTGAAGCAGACGATCACGCCTTTTCCATCGAAGGCATTCCCTGTGTGATGAAGAAAGCCCATGAAATATACCTCTATGGCATGGAGATCGATTGGCAGGACGGGTTGGGGAACCGCGGGTTTACCTTTAGTAACCCGAATGCGAGCAGTACCTGCGGGTGCGGGACGAGTTTTGCCGTTTGATACAATAGGAATTAAGAAATAAAAAATAAGGAATAAGGAAGTTAGGTGTCCCCAACTTCCTTATTCCTTATTTTTTATTTCTTATTCCTTATTTCTTTACTTCTGCCTTTGGCTTTTCCGCCACCCCCAACGGCCTTTTTCCACCCAGGTCAACCAGGATCGGAGCAGCCACGAAGATGGAAGAATAAGTACCCGTTACGATACCGATCAACATGGCAAACGCAAATCCGCGGGTTACTTCACCTCCTACCAGGAAGAGGATGAGGATTACCAGGAAAACGGTCAATGATGTCATTACCGTACGGCTCAGCGTTTCATTGATGGCACGGTTGATGACCTGTGCCCTTGGGGCATTTGGCATCATTCGGCTGTCTTCCCGGATCCGGTCAAATACGATCACCGTATCGTTCATCGAGAAACCGATAACGGTCAGTACCGCCGCGATAAAGTGCTGATCGATCTCCAGCGGGAAGGGTACAATGCCTTTCAGGAAGGAGAATACAGCCAGGATGATAAGCACGTCATGCAGCAAGGCCACGATCGTACCCAAGGAGTATCTCCAGTCGCGGAAACGGATAAAGATATACAGGGCAATCACCAGAAGTGACCAGAAAGTCGCCCACATGGCCCCAGATTTCAGGTCATCCGAAATGGTGGGTAACACGGTCTTGGAACCGAGTTTGTATTGCTTGGTTGTATTGAACTTCTCAAATGTCAAATCCTGTGGCAGGTATTTCTTCAAACCTTCGTAAAGTTTGCGAGACACCATGGAGTCCACACCCGGACGGGTATCTTTAATAAGGTAGGAGGTTGTGATATCCACCTGATTGTTTCCACCCAGGGTTTTGATCACGGGATTTTCCCCAAAAGAAACTTCGAGGTCCTTCCGCATGTCTTCGATCTTGGAGGTGATGGACTGGTCAAAACGGACCTGATAGCTACGTCCTCCGCTGAATTCCACGCCCTGATCGAAACCATTCACAACGGCACCAACTCCGAGTAATAGCACAACAACAGAGATGCCATAGGCAACCTTTCTGTATTCAATGAATTTAATTGCTGCATGTTTGAATACCCGACGGGAAACACCGGTGAAATATTCGAGGTGGCGTTTCCGGTTCGTAAACATATCAGATACCCAACGGCTCACCAGGATACCGCAGAACAGGGAAAGAATGATACCCAGGATCTGTGTAGTGGCAAAACCTTTTACCGGACCTAATCCAAAATAGAAAAGGATGATCGCTGTAAGCAAGGTGGTCACGTGGGCATCCAGTACCGGAGGCAATGAACGCCGGTAACCATCGGAAATGGCTGGCAAATAAGCCTTGCCCTTTGTCAATTCCTCCTTGATCCGTTCATAGATGATTACGTTGGTATCCACTGCCATACCAATGGTCAATACCAGACCAGCGATACCCGGTGCGGTCAATGTGGCGCCAAGGGCGGCCAGCACACCAATGGTAAACAGCAGGTTCAGGATAAGCGCGATATTGGCGATCCATCCGGCAGTGTTATAATACACCAGCATCAGCAGGAAGATCACAGCAAAGGAGATAAGGAAGGCGTTGCGTCCACCCAGGATGGCATCTTCGCCAAGGGTAGGTCCAACTACCTGCTCTTGAACGATTTTGGCAGGGGCGGGGAGTTTACCGGCTTTCAGGATATTCGCCAGGTCGGTAGCTTCTTCAACATTGAAGCGTCCGGTGATCTGTGAATTTCCACCGGGGATCTCTTCGTTCGCAACCGGAGCCGAATAAACGATATCATCCAATACGATGGCGATGGGAATTTGTCCTCCATGACTTTTCTTGGTCAGTTTCGCCCAATCACGTGCACCAATATTGTTCATCGACATCGATACGATGGGTTGATTGGTGGTGGGGTTGAAATCGGGACGCGCATCGGTTACCACATCTCCTTCCAATGGAGCCACTTCACGACCATAGGTCTTGAGTGCATAGATGGGGAGGCGATCGCTGGTTTTACCATTGTCTAACCGCGGAGCAAGCCCATAAACAAATTTGGCATCGCCGGGGAGTTTGTTCCGGAAAACAGGATTTTCCAACACATCACGGAAACGGCCAGTATCATTAATGGCAACAGAACCGAAGGCCCCGCTTTCGTTGGGTCCACCGATCCATCCACCGCCAGTTCCGGTCATATCAAAAAGGGTTTTAGCTCCTTCTTGTGCAGTAGCAGTCGTGGTGGTAGCTCCACCGCCCAATTGCTCGGCCAGTGTTTGCTGTTTACCAGCAGTAGTATCTACTTTTCCGGTGGTGTCATCTGACTTGATCCCTTTAATAAAATTATCATAAGCGGTTTGTGCCGCGATCAATGAGTTATTTAATTCTTCGGGCTTGTATACTTCCCAGAATTGGAGGTTGGCCGAAGCTTGCAGGTATTTACGTACCCGCTCTTCATCATCTATACCGGGAAGCTCAACGGTAATAATTCCTTTTCCTTCTTCCAGGTTGATATTAGGTTGGGCCACACCAAATTGGTCAATACGGCTGCTCAGGATTCGATAGGTACGATTGATCGCTTCTTTTGCTTCGCTTCTGATCTCGGCGATCACTTTATCATTCCCATCATCCACCTTGATCTTTCCCTGATTATTGGAAGCAAAAAGGGAAGCCAGGCGACCATTCGGCGCAAGCTTTTTGTATTCTTCCGAAAAGAGGGTAATGAAATCCGCATTGCTGTTGGCTTTGCGTGCATTCGCATTCTCCAGGGATTTCAGGAAGTTGGGGTCCTTGGAATTGTTGGCCATGGATTTCAATAAGCCCACCAGTTCCACTTCCATGGTTACGTTCATCCCGCCTTGCAGGTCAAGACCCAGGTTGAGTTCAGATTCCCTGGCTTTTTTATAAGATGTACCCCACCAGGTAACTTTTGTATCCTTGGTGCTGTCAAGCAATGCGCTGAGTCTTTCTTTCACGGCTACATCGAAGGTGTCTTCTTTGTAAACCTTCTGACTGGCGAGATCGCCGGGATACTTGGCAACAGGGGTGGCCAAACTGGCGCTTACCTGCTTCTCGGCACGGGACTGCATTTTATTCTCATGGCTGCGCACAAACCAAGTGAAGGAGAGCTGCCAGGCGCAGATCGCGATCAGAAGAACCGTGAAAAAACTAACCAAACCTTTCAGTTGCATACAATCTGTATTTTCTGTTTACTTCCCGGAAACCGCCAAAATTGGCTATCCAAGGGTATTTTTAAGGACGGCAAAGATAGCCTTTTCAAGCAAAAAAAGAATAAATGGCAGGTGTTTCGCCACAAAGGGTTTTCGGGGGTGAACCGGATCAAAATTCTCCGCGGGGATCATTTTTAAACAGCTGTTAGTGATATTATTGAGTAATTTTGCGGGCATTGAAGAAAAACTGATAAAAAATGGCAACAGCAGCAGCTACCCTCCAGCTTTCCTCCCTCCTGACCCGATTTGCAGAGCCCGAAACCCTTAAAATGGCCAAACTGGGGCGTGAACTGCGTGCCAAAGGTGCCGATGTGATCGATCTGAGTCTGGGTGAACCCGATTTTGATACCCCCATGCACATTAAAGAGGCGGCCAAAAAGGCCATCGATGATAACTGGAGCCACTATCCTCCTGTGGCAGGTTACCCCGACCTGCGGGAAGCCGTTTGCCAAAAATTAAAAAGAGACAATAACCTGGATTATAAACCCGAAAATGTTGTGGTATCTACCGGAGCCAAGCAAAGCCTGGCCAATGCCATCATGGTGCTGGTGGATGAAGGGGATGAGGTTGTGATTCCGGCCCCTTTCTGGGTTTCCTATTCAGAACTGGTGAAGATCGCGGGCGGTGTACCTGTGATCGTGCGTACCTCAACAGAGAATGGGTTTAAGATCACACCCCAGGAATTCGAAGAGGTGATCACAGATAATACCCGTGTATTTCTGTTTTCCTCCCCTTGTAACCCCAGCGGTTCGGTTTATTCCCGGCAGGAACTGGAAGGACTGGTAGAGGTTCTCCGAAAATACCCACAGGTATCCATCATTTCAGATGAGATCTATGAATACATCAATTTTGTGGGCAAACATGAGAGCATTGCCAGCTTTGACGATATTAAGGACCGGGTAATTATCATCAATGGTTTAAGCAAGGGTTTTGCCATGACCGGTTATCGGCTGGGGTATATTGCTGCGAGTGCGGAAGTGGCCAAAGCCTGTGAAAAATTCCAGGGGCAGATCACCAGTGGTGCAAACGCGGTGACCCAACGTGCCGCTATTACTGCTTTGACCACTGACCTGCGTCCCAGCCGCGAAATGACCGAAGAATTCGCCCGTCGCCGGGAACGTATACTCGGGCTCCTCAACGAAATGCCGGGCATTTCCTGTGTGGAACCCGATGGCGCTTTCTATGTATTTCCTGTGGTCAATAAGTATTTTGGAAAAAGCGATGGGGAAGAAACCATCCACAATGCCGATGACCTTTGTATGTATCTCCTGAATAAGGCCCATGTATCAACCGTTACCGGACGTGCCTTTGGTGAACCCGATTGTATTCGGATATCCTTTGCCAATAGCATGGAAAAGATTGAAAAAGCAATGGAGCGTGTGAAAGCGGCGCTGGCGAAACTGAAATAGTTTATGTATTTATAAATTATTCCTCCCGCTCCATTCTCGTACTCAAATAACCACCCAACCAGTCAACGCCAAAATGAAGGGCCATGACGATCCAGAGCGATTGGGAGTAGAGGTATATCCATCCAAATAAAACAGAAAGCACAGCAATCTTCACCACGGCCTTGAACCCCTGATAATAATGGGCTATGGCGAAGATCAATGCAGGTAGTACAACCGCCCAGGTTTCCGGCGCAGGTAGGAAATTAGAAAAAAGCGACAAACCATATTGGATCATAAAACCTCTGAACACGATTTCTTCTCCAATACCCGCAGCAAGGCACATGAGGGTATAAACGGGTAATTCCGAACCATATCTTGGCAAAAATGGAGTATGCTGGTTCCAGTGTTCCAGGGTATCTGCCTTTCTTTTTTCAGAGCTGGTATTGCTCAACAGGTCGCCAATATATAAAACAAGAAATAAACCGGTGTAGAGCAGGGTATGAAAATTCAATTGTGGCACCTGGGTCAGACCCAACATCGAAGCCGACCGGCCATGTAGAACCCAGCTGGCCAAAACGATCAGTCCCATCCCACCCAGAAAGGCGCTATTGACCAGGTAAAACCGGGACCGCTCCGATTTTCCGAGATGGAGGTGTTTGAATTGACGTGCACTCCGGAATCCGGAAACAAGGGGTATATAAATGCCAAAAAGGAGAGCGAGGCTGTGGTCGAAAATAGTAGGTTGATCAACCATGGGCCCTTGATTTTTCCAGCAATAACTGGTGCAGGGACAATACCTGGGGTATGACCGCTTGCTGTTCATCATTGATGATCACGTGGTCGCAGAGTTTCATTTTGATTTCTTCTTCGATCTGTCCTTTCATTCTTTTTTTAATCTCTTCAATGCTGGTATTGTCTCGCCGGGTGGCACGTAACAGGCGAAGGGATTCGGGGGCATATACACCGATCACCAGGTCGAGCCGCTCGGTGACCCCGGCTTCAAAAATGAGGGCGGCTTCGTGAATGGCATAGGGCGTGGATTGCCGACGCATCCATTCCTCCGCATGCTTTTTCACAGCAGGGTGCACCAGGCTATTGAGCAATTCCCTTTTTTCTGGTTGTGAAAAAATGAGTTGAGACAGATAGGCGCGGTTGAGCCGGTCATCTAAATACGAATCCGGACCGAAATGACGAATGATCGCCGCTTTCAGGTCCGGATCGTGGTGCATGAGTTGTTGTGCTTCAGGATCGGCATAATAAACCGGTATACCGAGTACTTCAAATATCCGGGCGATGGTGGATTTCCCACTACCTATACCGCCTGTTAAGCCAACCCGAATCATAAATGGATCAAGCCTTGGTTGCTGTGACCTTATTGATCTGTTGGGTCATCTCCATACTGATCGAAGATTTTTCGATCACGATATAGCTACCGGGGCTTACTTCGAGTTGAAGGGTATTGTCTTCATTCACTTTGTTCACCTTGCCGTGGATACCAGCAATGGTGACAACTTTATCGCCTTTTTGAACTTCTTCTATGAATTTCTTTTGTTGTTTTTGTTTTTTGGCTTGTGGACGTATAAAGAACAGCCAGAAAACGATCAGGATCGCTCCCATGAAAAAGAATCCACCAAAACTACCCAGAGGGCCTGAAGGTTGTGCTTGTTGTAAAAGAAAGAATTGCATGATTGTTTGTAATGATTGGTTGTAAAAATTATCGTTCGGTCACATCTACATTGAACTCTAAAATATTATAGCTGTTGGGTTTGGTATTCGCTGTTACATAAACCGATTTGCGATGACCACCAAGGGTCTGGTTGGCACTGTTGAACCGGGCCTTGATCTCGCCTTCCGCACCGGGGGCATAGGGCTCCTTGGGTGTTTCGGGAATGGTACAACCACATCCGGCCGTTACCTGGGCAATGATCAGGGGTTTGTCACCAGTGTTCCGGAAACGATATACTACATCTACTTCTTGCCCCTTGACTACTTTACCTACCTCAATGTAGGTTGAATCCAGCCATTCAATGGTGGTTAGGTTTGTTGTATCCTTCAGCGCGGCCAACCTTTTTTCCAGGTCAGCGCCGTGTTCTACTTTGGGTTCGTCTTTTGCCGTTCCCATTTTGCAGGCTCCCAGGCTTAATCCAACCGCCAGAAGTAAAAATATTTTTTTCATGAAACAGGAATTTTTGCGAGGAACAAATGTAGGGAATATTGGAGAAATGGGCGTTGGGGGAGGAAAGATGAGGGATGACGGAGGACAGATGACGGAGGGCAGATGACAGATGACAGATGACGGAGGACAGATGTTGGATGGTGGATGATAGTGGTTTAAATATATAATTCAAGTTGAAATAGGAAGAGGGGCCTGAATTTCATCAAGCCCCTCTTCTTTTATAATTAACTTTAAATAATAATCACTATCATC